>JALXAF010000084.1 GCA_026992375.1 Anaerolineae bacterium | reverse complement strand
CGTTCGTGGCCAAGACTCTGCACGATCTGGGCATCGCCCATGAGACCGAGGCGGCCCGCACCGGCGTGATCGGCTATCTGGGCCGGGGCGACGGCCCCACCATCGCCCTGCGCGCGGATATGGACGCATTGCCCATCGATGAGGAGAACGACGTTCCCTACAAATCCCGGCGGCCGGGCGTGATGCACGCCTGCGGGCATGATTCGCACACCACCATGCTTCTGGGCGCGGCCATGCTGCTCAAGCAGGTGGAAGATCAAATCCCGGGCCGGATCAAGCTCATCTTCCAGCCTGCAGAAGAGATCATCGGCGGCGATGGGTACAGCGGCGCCAAGCTGATGGTGGAGGAGGGCGTGGTGGACGATGTGGACGCCATCATCGGCATCCACATGGATCCCACCCTGCCCGCGGGCACGGTCGGCGTGCGACCGGGCCCGATGATGGCCGCGGCCGATCGCATCGTTATCGACATCCTGGGCAAGAAAGCGCATGGCGCTTACGCCTACCTGGGCGCCGACGCCATCGTGCTGGCCGCGCAGGTGATCATGGCCGCCCAGACCCTGGTCTCCCGGCGCATTCCCGCGGTGAAGGAAGGCGTGGTCACCTTCGGTGAAATCCACGGCGGCGTACGCGAAAACATCATCAGCGACCGGGTGACGTTGACGGGCACGGTGCGCAGCTTCGATCCCGCCATCCGGGATCAGTTGGAGAAGGAGCTGGAGGAGGTGGTGTCCATCGTGCAGAAGATGGGCGGAGATTACAGCTATCGCTACTTCCGCGGCAATCCCGCTGTCATCAACGATGGTCAGCTCACCGGTTTTCTGGCCCGCATCGCCGGGCAGGTGCTGGGTCCGGATAAGGTGCTGGAGGCGGCCAAGACCACGGGAGCGGAGGATTTCTCCTGGTACATGCTGCGCACCCGGGGCACATTCATGCGGGTGGGGGCCAAAAGCCCCGACTGGCCCGAGCCCCGCCCCTTGCACACCCCCACCTTCGATATCGACGAATCCGCGCTGCCTGTGGGCGCGTCCGTCATCGCCCAAAGCGCCCTGCAATGGCTGAAGGAATACGACCCCGAGCGCTGGCCTCGTGTGGCGTCGCTGCGGGAATGAGGAGGTTTTTTGACATTTTGTAAAAATAGTAATACTATTATTGCAGAATGGACATGAAAAGTGTGACCAAGTTTGTCGAGCGCGCTATTTTCCCCGATATTCTGGCCTGGCTGGACGAGCGGGAGATTATCGTCATTACTGGCGCTCGCCAAACGGGCAAGACGACGCTCCTGAATAAATTGAAAGAGCATTTGGCCGGAAGCCATGTGGTCTATGTCAATTTTGAGTACTCCAGTCAGTTGGAGAACTTTTCTCAGTCTCCTGTTGATTTTGTGTCGCTACAATTAACAGAGGCGGGCGTCACCTATTTTCTGTTCGATGAGTTTCAATATGTCGCCAATGCGGGCAAGCTGCTGAAACTGCTTTTCGACAGTTTTTCGGGGCGGGCGAAATTCATCGTCACGGGGTCTTCAACGCTGGAAATCAGGGAAATCGCAAGTTTTCTCGTTGGACGCGCCGTATTTTTCGAGTTATATCCTTTTTCGTTTGCCGAGTTTCTATCAGTCAAAGACGACAAACTCCACAGGCTGTGGAAGGCGAAGCATGGGGAGCTGCTCGAATTTTTGCATAGCCCCGAAGTTCATTCATTGGAACCCGAGTGGATTTTTCAGGATGAGATGACTGGCCGTTTCGAGGAATACGTCATCTACGGGGGGTATCCCGCCATTGTCTTGTCTTCTCCTGCATTGCGCGAGAAACGATTGGAATCGCTGATGGACACCTATGTGGAGAAGGATGTTGTCAATTTTCTTCGTGTCGGCAATGCGCTGGAATTCAAAAAATTAGTGCGCCTTCTTGCCCTTCAAATCGGGAATCTGCTCAACTTTGCTTCTTTGCAGGCGGATGCAGGGTTGTCCTATCGCGAAGTGAGACGCTTTGTGGGGCTGCTGGAAAACACATTCATCGTCAACCTGCTGCGCCCTTACGCCACGAATCCCACCACCGAGATAAAAAAATCGCCCAAGGTTTATTTTGTTGATACAGGGTTGCGAAATAGCCTCGTGGCCGACTTTCGTCCCCTGCAAATGCGTCCCGACAAAGGCGCAGTTGTGGAGAATTTCGTATTCAATCAATTGCTGCCTGGTCAAAGAAAAGACGATTTGCGTTTTTGGCGCACAAAACAGGGTGCGGAAGTCGATTTCATTCTGACGGCTGCGGGCCTGGAGAGGATTCCTGTCGAGGTCAAATTTCAGACCTTATCGCATCCGTCGCCGCCATCTGGTCTGACTCGATTCATCAAGAAGTACCATCCGCAAAAAGCTGTTGTTTTGAATAGAAACTTGATAGCGAGAAGAAC
>JALXAF010000083.1 GCA_026992375.1 Anaerolineae bacterium | reverse complement strand
ATATCGACAACATACAACAAACTGCCTGCCCCCACATAGGCGTACCTTCCCCTGACCACCACATCGAACGTCCACGCCAGGTCGGTAACCGCACCGACTTCAGTGGGATGCTTTGGATTCCTGACATCGATGATGCGCAAGTCCTCCCCACCATCGGCCACCAGGACGTAATCCCCCGCCAAGGCCACCGACAGCGCCTCGCCTGGCGTGTCGCAATGGCCGATCTCGGTGGGCCGCGTAGGATCGGAGATATCCACGATCCGCAATCCACCCTTGCCCGCGGCCACAAAAGCGAGTCGGCCCGCCAGCGTCACATCCTGCACCACGCCGGGGAGGGCTTCCGTGCGGCCCAGGGGGACGGGATGCGCGGGATTTGCGATGCTCAGGGCCGTCAGCCGGGGCCCCGCGCCCACGAAGGCGACGTCCCCTTGCAGGGCCAACGCCAACGCGGGGCCGCCCATCTGGTTGACTTGTTCCAGAAAGCCATCGGTCTGGGACGGGCCTGGGATGGGGGGCGTCAACCCCGGACTCCAGGCCCGCGCGCTCCCGACATGCCCCAACGCCGCCAGGATCGCCACAAGGAGTAGTCGTTTCAGGCCAAATGCTTTCATGATGACCTCCAGGCTCATGCCCGATAGCGGATCACCTCTGCAGTCCCCTTCGCCACCCGCGCGATCTCCTCTTCTCCCACCTGACGGCATTCCTCGGGAATGACCACGTAGTCGAAATGGGCCTTAGGATAGGGCAGAGGCAAGAAGAGATACTGATAGCGGATGTGGTTGGCGTTGAGCACGGCTCGACGCAGCTCGCCCGCCTCCAACAGCAAGAGGTCATCGCTGAGGATGACCGAGGCACGGGAACGCAGGGAGACGCGCAGAGGCGTGAGCGGGTCGGGCGGTTGGATGAAGAGGATGCGGTCGGAGCGGCGCAGATGGTTGCTGAGGAAGGCGAGTTGGGGATGGGCGGGCAGATCCGACCAGGATTGGATCAGGCCCTCGGGAATACGCACGAAGCCGCCTTCCGCGGGCTCGGCCTCGGGCGGATGGGGATAATCGGCCTCGTTCAAGTCCAGCAGATGCTCCCGGCGGTTGATGAACATGACCATCCAGCGTTTCCATTCGGGCCAAAGGAAGTGACTGACGCCGGTGTTGTTTTGCCAAACCGAAAGCTGTTGCGAGCCCACCATGGCCGCGGTGATCACGCCCATGGTGCCGCCGTGACTGACCACGCAGATGCGTTTGCCCGCCCAGGTTTCCAGAATCTCGGCCAGTGCGGCCAGCACCCGGCCGCGAAACGCGGTGAAGCCGGGTGCGCCTTCGCTGGTGGGCGTCCAGTCGGACCGGCCCCACCAGGGCCGCATGGGATGATGCAGGGGCATCTCATCGTAGAACGCGGCGAAGAACTCCTCCAGCCCGGCCATCTCGATGACCTCCAGGCCCTGGGCGTGGGCCACGGCCAAGGCGGTGCTGTGCGCCCGGCGCAGGGGCGAGCTGACGACCACATCCACAGGCAGTTCACGGGCCATGTACGCGCCCACGCGCAGCGCCTGGGCCCAGCCCAACGCAGTTAGGTTGGGATCATACGAGATGAGATTCTGGTAGATGTTGGTCATGGATTGGCCGTGACGCACCAGAAAAAGCTCGGTGCCCACTTTATAGCCATAGCCTCGATCTTCCAGGGGAATGTCGGGCAGGTCGTTGGGGTCGAAAATGGGATCGGTCATGGATGAGGTGGGGATGAAAGTGGGAGGATGAGGAAGCGGGCGTTCAATTCGATTGTTCTGCGGCCAGGGCCACGCCGCCCAGCACGCCAGAATCATCGCCCAGCGCGGCGGGCAGTATCTGCACTTCATCCACCCTCTGACGGACGAAGAACAGTTCCCGGGCGCGCTGGCGGATGGGGGCCAGGAAGGGCTCGCCCAGGCTCTCCACCAGCCCGCCGCCCATCACAAAGGCTTGCGGGTCCAGGAGATTGGTGATGGAAGCAATGAGCACGGCCAGGGTCTCTTGCGCCTGGGCCACGGCCTTTTGCGTGACGGGATCGCCCGCGGCCAGGGCCTTGCGGATAACGCCGCTGGTAATGCGTTGATCCCGCCGCTGCGCCAAAATCTCAGCCAGGATGGGACTTTTGCCCTTGCGCACGGCTTTCGCCAGCTTCTTGCTGATTGCCCCGCGGCTGGCGATTCTCTCGATGTCTTTGGGCTTTTTGCCGGGCCAGTAGAGATAGGTGTGTCCCACCTCGCCCGAGCCCCAGCGAAAGCCGCGTCGCAGTCGGCCATTCAGCACGAGCGCGCCGCCCAGGCCCGTGCCCACGAACAGCCCCACCACGTCATCCAGGCTTCGGGCCGCGCCGTAGGTCGCTTCTCCCAGCAGGCCCACGTTCACATCGTTATCGACGAAAACCGGCAGTTTCAGCAATTCGGTCAGGGCAGCGCCCAGCGCGAAGCCGTTTTGCCAGCCAGGCAGATTGACCGCGTTGAAGACATAGCCGGTGCGCACGTCGGTGGGACCCGGCGCGCCAATGCCCACCGCTTTTATGTCACGTTTTGTCAGATTCGCCTTTTTCATGGCGTCCAGGGCCGTTTGTGCGATGCGGCGGGCCAGGGCCTGGGGATCGTCGATGTCGGGTGCGTCAGGGGGATAGGTTTTGCGTTTGCTGCGGGCGATGATGCGGCCGTCGGCCGTAGCCGCCGCGGCCAGGATTTTGGTGCCGCCAATATCGATGCCAATGTAATATGTTGATTGCATTTTTCGAAGAGAAGTTGAGTGCGATGGATAGTGCGCCAATTGAACGCTTCGATCAGGTTATCGTCGAGGGATCGATGCGTTGTATCTCAGGAAACAAATCGAAATGCTTATCCGCTTCACGGATATGCCAATAGCGATGCCATATCTCTTGTAAGACCTCTGCATCTGTGAAAGCGACGAATTCACCATCCGCAACCGCACGGAGTATAGCCTGAGAGGGCGCTTTCAGCGGATGTTCCTTCCCCCCCGCATACATGGGGATGTTGGCATCGATGAAAACAATGGTCATTTTTCCCCGTTCGACTGAATCCCCAAAAAACCAAGTTCAATTTCTTTTTCCATTTCGGACCAATCAGCGACTGGCGCTTCCACCTGAAAAAGCGCCTCTGCGGCGCTTCGGCGGGCGTCTTGATCGTGAATGAACAAGAATTCAACGGCATCTTGCACCAGATCCGAAACGGATACTTGCCGTTGACGCGCAACTTCACGAAGCTGTTCGACGGTGGTTTTGGGTAAATAGATTTCCACTCTTTCAGATAGAGCCGACATGATGATCCTTTGATAACGCGGATTCGCAGAAACCGACAAGGAATTCCTGGCGGGTTCTATGATACGACAAAATCAGGGAATGAACAACTGCAAGCCGCATTTCATCCCAAACGAAGGATGTCTTTTCCCTCCAGGCGGTCTCGCACCGCGGCCTCGATGCGATCCAGATGCTCGCGGTGATTCACAAAATCGATGCCGCTGGCTTCGATGGTGAGCACGGGCGAGAGGGTGAAGCTGCGAATCCAGGCGTCGTAATAATCGTTCAGGCGTTGCAGATAAGCCGGATCGATGTCTTGCTCATAGGCCCGCCCTCGCATCTTGATGCGAGCCAGCAGGGTGCGCACGTCTGCCCGCAGATACACCACCAGATCGGGCGGCGGCAGGAACGCGCACAACACCTCGTACAACTCCCGATAGCTCTGATAATCCCGCTCATCCATATTGCCCTGCTCGTAGAGATTGCGGGCGAAAATCTCCGCGTCTTCATACACGCTGCGGTCTTGGATGACGGAATTCGGGCGTTGCAGCAACTCGTGGTGATGTCGCAGCCGCCGGGAAAGGAAGAAAATCTGCGAGTGAAAGGCCCACTGACGCATGTCCTGGTAGAAATCGGCCAGATAGGGGTTGTCGTCCACGGCCTCGAAGAAAGGCTCCCAGCCCAGCCGCCCGGCCAACATGCGGGTGAGAGTGGATTTGCCCACGCCCACGTTGCCAGCGATGGCGATGAATCGCTTGGTCATGCCTCCTCCTGCAGATCATGCAGCCGGGCGTCGAAATCGCGCTGCCAGTTGAGTCCCATCTTGCGCACGTAGGCCGCCTCGAGATCGATACCGGTGTAATTGGCCAGCTTCAGCAGATAGGCCAGCACGTCGGCCATCTCCTCCGAAAGCAAATCGCGGCGGCCATCGATGGCCCGATCCAGGGCCTCTTGATAATTGCCCGTCTTCTCGGCCAGCCGCTCCGCCTCGATGAGAGCCAGCTTCACCTCGCGCCCCACCTCGCCCACCTCTTCGGTGAGCCCGGCGAAATTCATGCCCAGGTCCGAGCCAAAGCCCTTCTCCTGATCCAGCGCCCGATGGAAGCGCTGAAAATCACCCAGACGGCGGCGTCCGCCCTTGAGGATGCGGATGCCCGTGGGCGGGGCCTGCTCCTTGAGCTCGGGCAAAGCCTGCTGGATGGAGCCCTTTTCCAGTGCGGCGCGCACCAGGCCCATGACATAGGCCCGGTCTTCATCCGACCGCACGAAATCGAGATCGTTGGTGTCGATGGTCAGCACGGGAGCGCTGGCGTAGCTGCTGAAAAATTCGTTGTAGGCGCGGCGCAGGCTGTCGATGTAGTCTCGGGCCATGTTGCGCTCGTAAGGCCGGTCGCGCATGGCGATGCGATCCATCAGTACGTCGGTGCTGGCCCGCAAAAACACCACCAGATCGGGCGTGGGAATCTGCTCTCCCAGGATTTTGTGCACCCGTTCATACATGGCCAGCTCGTCATTGGCCAGGTTGAGATGGGCGAAAAGCCGATCCTTGTCGAAGAGATAATCGCTGACGAGCCGCTCGCGGGTGAGGGTCTGGGGGATGACGCGGCTCTGCTGATGATAGCGGCTGATGAGGAAGAAAATCTGCGTCTGGAAGGCGTAGCGGGCCCGGTCCGCGTAGAAGTCGCTGAGGAAGGGATTTTCCTCGAAGACCTCCAGCAGAAGCGAAGCTTTCAGCTCCTCTGAGAGCATTCGGGCCAGGGTCGTTTTCCCCACTCCGATGGCCCCTTCGATGGCGATGTATTCGTTGTATGACATGGTAAATGATTGTGAATTTGTTGCAGGACGAGAAAGCGTACAGGATGTTTTGGGGTGATCTTATCAGATGTTTAGGTGGGAAGGCAATGTTTTGAGTGAGTGATGAGGGTTTTGGGGATAGTGATTGACTACGCGCAAAACAAAAACCATCTCACACGAAGACGCAAAGCCGAATGCCCGAAGCCCGCTAATCTACGCAGCGGGCGTTTTCTCACACAACGCCTCGCCGCGATCACGCCCTGGCCCGCTCCCCCGCGTTATGGCTATGGCAGGGCCAGCCGCCTGCCCCAGCGCCTCATCCTCCTGCCGCAGCCGCACCCGGCTTTTCTCCTGCGGGAATTTGGCGGCCACGGGCTCGTACACGCTGCGGATGACGTCCATATCTCGTTTTATGTCACCCGTCGGCTCATAAACGCGCCGAATGCCCACCTCCCGCTTCTCGAAATCCATGATGGCCAGCACCAGGGGAACTTTTGCGCCCAGGGCGATGTAGTAGAAGCCCGACTTCCAGTAATCGGTGCGCTGCCGCGTGCCCGAAGGCGGAATCAGCAGCGCCAGCTCCTCCCTCTGCTCGAAGGCCCGCACCATCTGCTCCACCAGGTGGTTGCGCTGGCTGCGGTCGATGGGAATGCCGCCCATCCAATGTAGAATGGGCCCCAGGGGGCCGCGGAACACCGAATCCTTGATCATGAAGGAGATGCGAATCTTGAACGCCAGCGCGCCCAGGTAGAAATAGAGGAAATCCCAGTTGGAGGTGTGGGGCGCACCCACCATCACATATTTTTTGCAACGCGGGCGCTGGCCGATGAGCTCCCAGCCCAGGAGATGAAGGAGCAGCAAAGCGAGTTTGGAAACCATGCCGCAATGATACCGCAAGGCCGGGCGGGCGTCCAAACCCGCGGACATGAAGCGCCCAGGTGCGGTAGTGGCAAGACCGAGAAATTAACGGTCCACGCCTCCTTCACGCCTGCCAAAGCTCATCCAGAAAACGCCGAAACAGCACGTTGAGCTGATCCATAGGCGGCCAGATGCGGCGAAATTCCCGTTCCTGGGAGGCGAGGCGCTGCAATTCGGCCTCGGCGAAATCCCACAGCGGCCCGATGGCCCCGGCCGCTTCCTGCTCCCCGCCCGCGCGTTTCACCACCAGCAGCCGCTCCAGCTCGGGTTGCAGCTCGGGCGGGAGCATGGCATTGGCCAACGCCTGGATGGTGATGGGCGGCGGGGTTTCGCGGGCGTCCACCCACAGCGCCGCCAGCAGGGTGCGCAGCAGATAGAAGAAGCGCTTGAGGGTGCGACCTTCGTCCGACGCGGAGCGGCGATGAAAGTTGCGGGCCTGGCTCCGGTAGTGGTGATAGGCCCGTTCGGGCGAGAACACCGTAGGGATCAGCTCGCGCAAGGGGTCGACGACCTCTGGCGTCTCTCGATAGACGATGGGCGATTGCAGCCACTCCAGCAGCGCCGGATTGGAATGCCCGAACAAGCGCAGAGTCTTGCGCAGATCCCAGCCGCTGATGTCGAGCCGCTCGCTGATGGGCAGCTCGATGACATCCCGGCCCGGCTCCAGGCTGAGATACCATTCCGGGCGGTGGGCGTAGAGAAAGCGCACATCGTAATCGCTGTCGGCCGAGGCCATGCCCCAGGCCCGGCTGCCCGACTCGCAGGCGTAGACGATGCGAACGTCTTCGCGGGCCTCGATGGCGGTGAGTTCGTTGAGAATGCGGTTTTTCATGGTTGTTCTGAAGAATTGAATAATCGCTGGTTGGCTAAAGATTCGGAAAGCCAACGTTGGGCAGTCAGCGACGAGCGTCACGCATCACGCATTACGCATCACATCGCTTTACGCCCGGCGTCGCCCGCGGGACAACATCAGGGCCTCGAGCTGTTCGGTCATGTGGCGGGCGCTGAACTCGGCCCGGGCGAAGGTCATGCCCGCCCGGCCTACGCGCGTCCGCAGCGCCTCATCCGCAAGCAACCGCCCCACGCGCGCCGTCAGGGTGTCGAGATCGCCGGTGGGCACGATGAAGCCGGTTCGCCCGTCCCGAATCATATCCTCCGCCCCCGCGGTGTCGGTGCGCACCACGGGCACGCCCATCTGCATGGCTTCGATAGCCACGAGGCCCAGCCCCTCGGTGTCCGAGGGAAAGACGAAGACGTCCATGGCCGCGAAAACCTCAGAGATGGCCTCCATCCAATCGAGGAAGACCAATCGTCCGTCCAGCTCGAGAGGGCGGGCCAGATCGTGCAACGTCGTCTCGTAGGCAACCGGCACGCCCTCGGGACGGTGTCCGGCGATGAGGAAGCGGGCCTGGGGGAAGTCTCGAGCCAGGGCGCGGGCCATGCGGATGAACAGATCGTGGCGTTTGTTGGGGGCCAGAGAAGCCACCGCGCCCACCACCAGGGCGTCCTCGGGCCAGCCCAGTTGGCTGCGGATGGCAGTGCGCGAGGCGTTGTAATCCAGCCGATCTGCGGGGATGCCGTCGTGGATGACCACGGCCCGGGCCGGATCGCCCAGGCTGCGCTTGACGGCTCGGGCCACGCAGATGACGCGATCTGCAAAGGCGTAGGCGATGCGCTCGTTGCGGCGCATGGGGCGCTCGCGGCGCAGATGCCACCACATGGGAACGCGGGCCAGACGAGCCGCGGGCCCGGCCAAAATCGCGGCCCGGGTGCTGTTGGCGTGCACGCCGATGGCCTCGCGCTCGCGGATAATCCGGGCAATATCGCGCACATGGCGGGCCAGCGTGGGCGAGGCCGCGACCTTTTGCACCTTTCCGGCCCGGCCTTTCTTGCCCTGCACCCTGCGCCACGGGCCGGGCGCAGGCAGCACGATGGTTTCCACGCCCGCCTCCCGCACCCGCCGGGTGAGCGCGCCTTCTCCTGCGGCGACGAAAACAGGATGAATGCGTTGCAGACTCTGCATCGTCCACAACAACATCATCCCCGCACCGTAAAAACGAAAGTAATTGCTCGCATAAAAAATGACGATTGGCCGGAGGTGCGACGTCCGGAGGACGACTTCAGGGGACATAGAGTGCTCCTGCTGCGGGAAATGATGGCGACAGTTTAACATGTCGCGGATTCGTTGGGCAATCTGGCGACGCTTTGCGATAGA
>JALXAF010000082.1 GCA_026992375.1 Anaerolineae bacterium | reverse complement strand
TGGTGATGACCCTGGGAAGCGGCGCAATGACCAACACCATTGCCGACATCGCCGAAGAGAGCCAGGTGATCTTTATCATCGGCTCCAACACCACCGAAAATCATCCGGTCATCGGCACGAAGATACGACGGGCCAAGCGCTATCGCGGGGCCAAGCTCATCGTGGCCGATCCGCGACGCATCGACATCACCCGTTATGCGGACCTGCATCTGCAACATCGTCCGGGCACTGATCTGGCCCTGCTCAACGGCCTGATGCACATCATCCTGCGAGAAGGCTGGGAGGATGAGGACTACATCCGGGAGCGCACCGAAGGCTTCGAGGAGTTGAAGGCGGTGGTGAGCAAGTACACGCCCGAGCTCACCAGCCAGATCACCGGCGTGCCCGTGGAACAGATCGAGGAGGCCGCGCTCATGTTGGGCGAGAATCGTCCCGGCGCGCTGCTCTACGCCATGGGCATCACCCAGCACACCACGGGCGTGGCCAATGTAATGGCCTGCGCCAACTTGCAGATGATGCTGGGCAACGTGGGCGTCCCCGGCGGCGGCGTCAACCCCTTGCGCGGACAGAACAATGTGCAGGGTGCGTGCGATATGGGCGGCCTGCCCGACGTGTTCCCCGGCTATCAGAAGGTGACTGATCCTGCAGCGCGAGAGAAATTCGAGGAAGCCTGGGGCGTGAAGCTGCCCGATTACATGGGGCGCACCGTCACCGAGATGCTGAACGCGGCCGAAGCGGGCGAGGTGAAATGCCTCTACATCATCGGCGAAAACCCCATGACCAGCGAGCCCGATCTGAATCACACCAGGCATTCGCTGAACAAGACTGAATTCATCGTGGTGCAAGACCTGTTTATGAGCGAGACCGCCCAATTCGCGGATGTGATCTTCCCGGCCGCGGCCTCGGCCGAGAAGGAGGGAACTTTCACCAACACGGAGCGGCGCATCCAGCGGGTGCGCAAGGCGGTGAATCCTCCGGGCGAGGCCATGCCCGACGACTGGATCATCATCCAGATTGCGCGGCGCATGTTGGCCCTGGGCGCAACCACGCCCGACCCCGACGCGCCCTGGGCGGGCTGGGATTACGAGAGCGTCGAGGACATCGAGCGGGAGATCAACGCACTGACGCCCATCTACGCCGGCGTCACCTGGGAGCGGCTGGAGGCGGGCGAGCAGTTGCATTGGCCCGTGCCCTCGCCCGAGCACCCCGGCACGCCCATTCTGCACACGACTAAATTCTCCCGCGGGCTGGGACGCTTCATCGCCAATGATCATGTGCCGCCGGCGGAACGCCCGGACGACGAGTATCCCCTGGTGCTGACTACGGGCCGGGTGCTCTACCACTGGCACGCGGGCGAGATGACCCACCGGGCCGCGGGCCTGGAGGCGGTCTATCCGCAAGCGCTGGTGGAGATCAACCCCAAGGATGCGCGGCAGGCGGGCATCGAGGATGGCGACCGCATCAAGCTCTCCTCCCGCCGGGGCGAGATCATTTCCACGGCCCTGGTCACCGACCGGGTGGAGCCGGGCATCGTCTTCACCACCTTCCACTTCGCCGAAGCCGCGGCCAACTTCCTCACCAACCCGGCCCTGGACCCAGTGGCCAAGATACCGGAGTTCAAGGTGGCGGCGGTGCGGGTGGAGAAAGCATGAAAGGGACAATGGACGGGAGACGGGAGACGATAAAACGCGCTTCCTCTCCCGTCCATCATCGATCGTCTGCCAGCGATATCTCGTAGGCGCTTGGCGCATTCGGACCGAGAAAAAGAGGGAGAGCGATGTGACCAACCGCCTATAGTCTGACACTTGAGTCCTCGGCTTCGCCCCCTATCTTTCCAGGACTAGCCTCATTCGCCGAATGATGAACATTGACAAAATAATCCGGTCATGGGTTAGGGACGATTCTTGTCCACCGCCAGCACCGGGGGACTTCATCGCCGGGCGGACGTGGCGAACGCCACTATGTCCAATTTAATTTATGAACATTCATAATTCGGCGAAAACGGCGATGAGCAGGCGCCCCACAGAAAAAACACTTCTGTGAGGGGTCGCCGGGGAAGGGGTAAAGCTCTAGCAGCCTAGATGGAAAAGGAAATCAACTTTCAGACGATCGCTAGTCCCATCGGGCGACCGCGTCAGCCCGGTGCATCCTCGCCTAGAATCGCCGTCACGACGCCCGGTGCGTCCTTCAACATCCTCAGGGCGTTCACCCGCACGACATTCTCGCCCTCCCACACCGGGCCCGACTCGTCGAACTCCCAGTCATAAGGCTCCTCGATGTAGAGGCTGATGCGGCCTTGGGGACCCAGCAACGCCAGATCCGCCTCGGGCCGGTCGCCCATCTCCACCGGATACCAGCACTCCACGGCCAGCCCCCGCTCCCGCACCGCTGCATAAAGCTTTTGCCGGGCTGCGGCCCGCAGCCAAAGCT
>JALXAF010000081.1 GCA_026992375.1 Anaerolineae bacterium | reverse complement strand
CGCTTCAATCACTCGCGAACCGATGGGGAGATCGGACAAATCGAAGCGAATGAAGGCGTCGGAGACGTTGGAAGACCGCACAGAGATACGGTCCAAGTCGCCATAGTTATCATAAGGATGCCATTGGCTGAAATACGCATCCGCCACAGGACGGCGAGTGATGGTCACAGGATTGGGCGTAGACGTAGCGGTTGGCGTAGGCGTCAATGGAGGCGTAGCGGTGCGGTGGGGCGTGGGCGTGGCGGTGGGAGACGTATAATCCGAGTCTAGATATTCCAACACCAGTCGCGGCCGCAAACTGACATCCGCGTTTTCTGAAGAAGGAAAGTCGATGGCCACATCTGCAATGCTGTAAACATCCAGCAGCACTCCGTGATTGTTTTCGGTGTCCTCCAGCCAGCGCCGGACAATGGAAGTGACATCCAGCTCCACCCAGCGCCCGATTCCCGTGACGAATTTGAAGTCGGTGTAGGGAATGACGTAATCATCGGAACTAAAATGGCTCCCCCGCCAAGATGCGCCAACGCCAGCCTGATTCCAGGTGGCGGCGTTTTCCTCCCAGGATGTCTTCATATCGAGGGTGCGAACATAGAAATTGGCGTCATTGCTGCGCATTTTTGCATAGACCTGCAACACGGCCTTATCCAAACTGACGCCAGCAGGCAGCCCAATATCATCGAATTTCAGCAACGCCTGCTGCGCATTGGACGAGCGGGAGCGCACAGTCTTAGCGTCGCCATAATTGACGTCTTCCATCCAACTGTTGACAAAGGTGTCGGCGGCGCCGTGATAGCCATTGACGCCCTGCCGATAACTGACGCGATGACGGATGCTGTCGGGCTCCGGCGTCCAGGTGGGGGTGGGATAGGGATGAAAGATGGGCGTCGCAGTGGACGCGGGTGCAGGCGGCAAGTCCAGGCGCTCCACCTGCACCAGATGGATGGTCTCATCGCCATCATTGCGGGCGTAGATATTGAGATCTGAACCGAGATGATCGCCGCCACCTGGTTGTCGATTGCCAAACCGGGCGTCAGAAAGCTCCCAACTGACGGTTTTCCATTTTCCTGTGTTGGTTTTTCTTACAACGCCCGCCAGCTTGTTGGGATCGCTCCAGGCGTCGTAATGCACTTCAAAGCTGTCATAGCCTTGATCATAGTAAGTGACGTTCAACCTCACCCGTTCGTGAGAATCAAAGAGATAGCCGTCGTCGATATCGAAATACATGTAGGGATTATTCGTTGCAATATCGGTGCGGCGCGTGTAGCGCCCCTCGGGATAAGAGGAAACGCCCCACATGGGCACAGTGCGCCCGCCGGGAACCTCATCATTCTGCTCCATGAAGAAATCGTAATTGCCGAATTGCGGATACCATGCGTACTCGGTCTCGCGCATGGCGACCCAGGCCGACGGACTATTCTCGATGGATTTCCCCAGGTGATCCAACGCAAAGCGCAAAATCGTCTCTCTATCGGGCTTATCCACCATATCTTTCGAAAAGACGAAGTAATCGGCGTGTTTATCGAGACCATTGTAAACACCCCACATGGTGTTAGTGGGCCCGGTCATGTATTGCGATTCATAAGATTCCCAGCCGATGATGACATCCCGCCACCATTTGTACATGGGATCATACTGTCCCGCTCCATAAAGAGAGTAATTGGGATTATTGATGTTGGCGGCGTCGGTGTCGGGCTGCAGACCGTTATGTTTGAGGCCCACGCCTCGCGATGCAGCATAGTCGGTGAAAGCGCGGCGTTCTTTTATGCTCTCGAAGATGGGCGCGTATTGCAACACCAGAGGCGTTTTGGTGAAGGCCCGGCGATGAATATCGATAATGCGCTCCACCGTATCCGTCCACAGAGCGCTGGTCAAACCGGCGTCGGCCAGGCAGTCATGATGAAAATTATCGCCCGGCTTGGTTTCGCCATAAATTCCCACATTGATCTCCACAAAAGAAATACGAGGATCGCCATCGTAACGTCTCCCGGCCTCAGTAATGAACTTTTCCAGTTCTGATAGATAGGAATCGCTCCAATACTTGGGGATGCTCCAGGAATCATCGCAGATCACCCGCATGTCGGGATGTAGATCATAGAGAAACTGAGGGGTTTCATCGCCACCGCAGCAACGGGCGTTATAAGAGAGGAAACCAATGATTGCAGGTTTGTTGTAAGAAGCCTCTTTGGCAAGCCATTTATCGGGCGAGCTCCAGTCATACTGACCAGGAGTGATCTCGATATCTTTCCAGTTGTAAGACATGTGTCCGCCCGTAATGGGGGCGCTATGGGGATCCATATTATCCCAATCGAAAAAGACGTAGATTCCAGGTCTGAATTCAGGTGATACGGCTTTCGGACGCAACACTTTTTCCGCCCCAGGCGCAGCCGATTGGGCGCCGACCGGCGTTATTCGCATCCAGCCGCTTATAGCGAGCAGCAGCGCCCCTGTCATTAACAGCATCGCTGCTGTCAAAATGGTGCGTAGTAAAGAATGGGGATGTCGAATAGTCATGTATCCTTCCTCAGAAGAAATTTTTTAGGCGCGATAGAATAGCGGATCGAGAACGACCCGCTACGAGAATTAGTTTATGGGCGAGAAGGTGGCCAAATGACGAGGAGGCTGTCGTGTTTAAGTATATCAGGCTCAATTGTTTTCTCAAAAAATGCACACTACTTCCTCTGCCCATTTTTCAGGCGCACCCGCAGAGATTGTATACTTATTCCACAGCCAGCTCGTTTTTTTCCACAATTTCCACAAGTTATCCACAGGGTTGCCCACATGAAGCTGGATATCGTCCTCGATGCGGACACGCTTTCACAGATCAGAAAAACCGTCACCGCTGCAGAATCCATGGGGTTTGACGCCATTTGGACGCCCGAAACCCGCCACGACCCCTTCCCGCAACTGGCGCTGGTTGCCGAACACACCCACGACATCGAACTGGGAACGGCCATCGCCGTCGCATTCGCCCGCAGCCCCATGCACACAGCCTATGTCGCCTGGGATATGGCCCGGTACAGCCAGGGGCGCTTCATCCTGGGCCTGGGCACCCAAATCAAACCCCACATCGAACGCCGGTTTGCCATGCCCTGGAGCAAACCCGCGGCTCGACTACGGGAGTACATCCTCGCCTTGCGCCACATCTGGCGAGCATGGCAATACAACGAGAAGCTGAATTTCCGCGGTGAATTCTACAAGATGACGTTGATGTCTCCCTTCTTCAACCCCGGCCCCATCGAGCATCCCGATATTCCCATTTACATCGCCGGCGTCAACCGGCGTCTTTGCGAACTGGCGGGCGAGATGTGCGATGGTTTTCACGTGCATCCTTTCCACACCATCGACTATCTGCGAGAACGCATTCGTCCCTGGGTGGCCGCGGGGGCGGAGAAGGCGGGGCGGAGCGTGGAGGATGTGACCTTCAGCACCACCGTTTTCGCCATCGTTGGAGACAACGAACAGGAGCGGGCCATGCGCCGCCAACAGGTGCGAATGCAGATCGCCTTCTACGCCTCCACGCCCTCCTATCGCCCGGTGCTGGAACAACACGAATGGGGAGAGATCGGCGACGCTCTGGGCAAGATGGCCGTGCGCAAGCAATGGGACAAGATGCCCGCACTCATCACCGATGAGATGATAAACGTTTTCGCTGTAACGGGCGATTGGGATGAAATTGGCCCGGCAATCCAGGAGCGTTACGGCGACCTGCTGCAACGCGCGACCCTCTACATCCCCTTTGTTCCGGGCGAAAACGACGATGGCTGGCGGCGACTCTTGGCCTCACTCAAAACCGATTAAATCGACAAAAATCCCGCCGACGTTTCGTCAGCGGGATTTCTCTATCAGGATTCAAGCTCATCCATCGACATCACATCTGAAGAGGCGTCCTGAGCCCGCCTCTCCGCTTCGAACAGGGCAACCAAACGCTCGGGCAGACTTTCTTTCGCCACAGTCCACACCACCAACTTGACCGCTGTCCGCTCCAGCCCCTGGATACTGACCTCAGTGAAGACGGGGATGCAAGCAATGGCTATGCCATCCTCCTGCAGATAGCCGCGAGCGATAGCCGTGGCCTTGACGGCCTGATTGACCGCACTGGCGCCAATTGCCTGAACTTCGGCATAGCCTTGCTCGCGAATGACGCCTGCAATTGCACCCGCCACAGCGGTCGAACGAGATCTGGCCGAAACCTTGATGAGTTCCATGATGCTTGCTCCTGCAACGTTGGAAGGTTGTTGAATGGGGGCGGGATGACAGTACTGCAACACCTATTCTATTTTACACAATGAAAGGCATATAATCAATCCCCTTGCCAAGGGGAAGATGGAGACTTCCTACGTGGGGTATAATAGAATCGGAAGAGTGCTCATGTTCACCACAGTGCGACGCGTTCACAACCTGCCTCGCTATCGGCAGATCATCACCGTCTTCGCCCGACACGGGTTTGGAGCCGTGCTGGAGCAGATGGGGGTGGAACGCGCGCTTCTGGCTCCCGCCCGCCTGTTTCGAAAAGATCACGAATGGGAGCGACTGACGCCCGCACAGCATTTTCGCTTGGCTCTGGAGGAGTTGGGGCCCACCTTCATCAAGCTGGGGCAGATCATAAGCACCCGGCCCGATCTCCTGCCGCCAGATTTCATCGAAGAGCTGAGCAAGCTCCAGGATTCCGCCCCGCCCATCCCCTGGGAGAAGGTGGAAGCGCAGTTGTCCGCAGCCTGGAATCAGCCGTGGAGCGACTTGTTCGCCAGCATCGATTCCGAGCCTCTGGCCGCGGCCTCGCTGGCGCAAGTTCATGCAGCCGCGCTGCTCAACGGCGAAGAGGTGGTCATCAAAGTGCAGCGGCCCGACATCTGGCCCACCATCCAGGCGGATATTGCCATTCTGGAAGACCTGGCGGCACTGGCGCAACACACCGCCATGGGCGAACTCTACAATCCCGTCGATGTGGTGGCTGATTTTTCCTTCACCCTGCAGACCGAATTGAATTATCTGCGAGAAGGACGCAATGCAGATCGATTCCGCCGCAACTTCACCGATGAACCTTATCTCCACATCCCCAAAGTGTATTGGGATTTCACAACTAGGCAGGTTTTGGTGCTGGAACGCCTGCGCGGCGTGAAGATCGATGACATAGACGGCTTGAATGCGGCCGGGCTAGATCCCAAAATCGTCGCCATGAACGCCGCCCGCATCATCGTCAAAGAAGTGCTGGAGGATGGCTTCTTCCACGCCGACCCGCATCCCGGCAATTTTTACGTGCTGCCGGGCAACGTCATCGGAGCCATGGATTTCGGCATGGTGGGACATCTTTCCGAAGCGGATCGGCTGAATCTGGTGAGGTTGTATATCGCTTCGGTGCGAATGGACGCGGATGCCATCGTGGAGCAGCTCATCCGCATGGGCGCAGCCGCGGCCCGGGTCAATCGCATGGCCCTCAAGCGAGACATCTCCCGCCTGCTGGAAAAATACAACGGCCTGCCCCTGAAAGAGCTACGGGCCAAAGAGGTGGTCTCCGACATCATGCCCATCGCATGGCGGCATCACCTGAGTCTGCCATCAGATTTATGGCTTTTGGGCAAAACCCTGGCCATGATGGAGGGCGTGGGGCTGCAACTGGACCCCGACTTCGACATTTTCGCCGTCTCGGAGCCCTTTGTGCACACACTGGCCCGAGAGATGTGGTCGCCTTCGGTGTGGGGGCCGCAGATGCTGGGCCAGATTCAGGCGTGGTCCGATGTGTTGGCTATTGCGCCGCGAGCCGGCGCCAGGTTGCTTTATGGCCTGGAATCGGGCGAATTACCCCTGGAATTGAACATGAACGTACAGAAACCAGCGCTGGAGAGCATGGATCGGGCGTTGACCCGCCTCTCGGTGAGCGTGCTCATCGCCGCGTTCATCCTGGCCCTGGCCTTTCTCATTCCCCGCGCCTCATCCAGCCCCATCGTCACAGCGCTCATCGCCCTGGGCTTCCTCGTTTCAGCGGGATTGGGCGTGTGGTTTCTCATCTCAGTGCTCAGGAGGTTGCCATGATCTACATCGGCTGCGCCGGTTGGTCCATCCCCTGGCAACAGGCCGCTGCATTTCCGGGCGAGGGAACGCATTTGCAGCGTTACGCCCGGACACTGCCAGCGGTGGAGATCAACACGTCGTTCTATCGCTTTCACAAGCCCGCCACCTACGCCCGCTGGGCCGACTCGACTCCCGACTATTTCCGCTTTGCCGTCAAGGCGCATCGCAGCATCACCCACTACAAACGCCTGTGCCAGCCCCAGTTGCTGGATGATTTTCTGGCCGGGGTGACGCAGTTGGGCGAAAAGCTGGGCGTCTTGTTGCTGCAACTGCCTCCCAGCCTGACCTTCGACCCCGCTGTAGCCGGGCCGTTTTTCGAATATCTGCGAGGGCAATTCACAGGCCCGGTGACGTGCGAGCCCCGCAACGCATCCTGGTTCACGCCCGAGGCCGACGCGCTGATGCAACGATATCGCGTGGCCCGGGCTGCGGTCGATCCCGCTCCCGTGGAGAGCGGCGCAGCGCCGGGAGGCTGGCCGGGCCTGTGCTATGTGCGCCTGCACGGTTCGCCCGAAATCTACCGATCGGCTTATTCGCCCGCCTTCCTGGAGGAACTGGCCGAGAATTTGCTGCATTGGTCGCAGCAAGCCGTCACCTGGTGCATCTTCAACAACACAGCATCGGGCGCAGCCATCACCAACGCCCTGACCTTGCAGGAGATGTTGAGAGCGGCCGGAGACAAGTCATCCACGAAATGAGGGTTGTGGTAAAATAGCAGTTATGAAAGAGTCAGTCGTCCATTTTCTCAATCACATCCGATGGAATCACGCCATCGAGCATGGAACCATCCATGTTCTCAGTCGCATGATGCCCTATGTGAGCATGGCGGGCCGATCCAACAGCCGCGGCTTCTACATCTATGGCAACGTCCCCGAAGAGACGCTGCGCCAGGCCGTGCAGGAGGCCATCAATCGCATTCAGGGCGGCGAGCATCAGCTTGCCATTCATCCCAATTGCGGCACCAACATGATTTCGTCGGCGGTGCTGGCCGCGGGCGGCACCATGCTCGCCACCGCCAGCACCAAACGTCGCGGCCTCACCGAAGAAATCCCCGCGGGCGTGCTGGGCGCGCTGATGGGCGTGGTGCTGGGACAAGTGGTGGGGCTACGACTCCAGGCCAAACTCACCACAAGCGCCAGTTTCACCCATGCGCGGATCACCGAAATCCAGCGCAAACAGGTGGGAAAACGGATTTTCCACTGGATTGGCATCGCCTACGACGAGCATCCTCGATTGCCAGGAGGCTGAACGCTGTGATCTACTTGTTCCACGGGGATGAGGAATTCGGGCGAAGCGAACGCATTGCCGCGATCAAGGCCCGACTGGGCGATCTGGCCGAAATGAACACCGTGGCGCTGGAGGGGAGAAGTCTGACAAGAAAACAATTGCAGCATCACTGCGATTCACCGCCATTTTTGGGCGATTTCCGGCTGGTCATCGTCAACGACCTGCTGACGCGGCTGGCGAAAAGCAAAGGCCCGGACGGCAAGCAAAGCCAGACGGCCAGGGATTTCCTGGCCTGGCTGGCCGAGTACATCCCCACCATCCCCGAAACTACGACCCTGGTGCTGAACGAGAGCAAAAAGGTGGCGTCCCGCAATCCCGTGCTGAAGGCGGTGAACAAATTGGGCGATGGGGGCGTTGTGACCCTGTTCGAGACGCCCCAGCTCAAGCGAGGAGAGCTGGCGGCCTGGGTGGCGAAACGCGCCCGAACCATGAACATCCGGCTGGAAAGAGGCGTGGCTGAAGACCTGGCCGCGTTCATCGGTCCCAACCTGCGTCTCATCAACAGCGAATTGGAGAAACTGGCCCTTTACGCTGGCGATCGCCCCATCAGCAAGGCGGACTTGGCCGTGATGTGCCCCTACGCCCGGGAAGCCAGCATCTTCGACATGGTGGATGCGCTGGGCAATCGCCGCACCGCCATCGCCTTCCGGCTCCTGGCCCAGATGCGCAATCAGGGCGCGCACCCCCTCTATCTGCTCACCATGATCGTGCGCCAGTATCGCATCTTGCTGCAAGTCAAGGATTACATGGCGCGGGGGATGCGCAAGGATAAAATCGCATCCGCCCTGCATCTTCATCCCTTCCCCACCGGCAAAGCCATGTCTCAAGCCCGCAACTACACCCCGCGCCAGTTGGAAAGCATCTACGACCGGCTGCTGGAGACCGACGTGGCCATCAA
>JALXAF010000080.1 GCA_026992375.1 Anaerolineae bacterium | reverse complement strand
GATCGCATTTCACCACGAGATCGCTCACTTCTCGGGTGTGGGGATTCAATACGACATATTGCAGTTTGCCGACGGGACCATCGACGGCGTAAACAGACGAACCAATTTTGAACATTGCGCTATCCTCCTTGCAAAGTTGGCTGTACTGAAAAAATTTTTTGATCTCACGCAAAGTCGCAAAGACGCCAGGGGGAAAAGATTGGTTTCGCCAAGGGGAAATGGCTCGGAATCTCTTCTTTCTCGACTCTGTGGTCTCGGCGACTCTATTGACTTACACCCTCAACATTACCCCTGGAGGATTAGAAATTCGTTGGCGTTCTGTGAGAAGAGTGCAAGAGCGTCATTCTCGCATCAAAACGGCCCGAGCCGGCGCACCGTCCGCGCCTTTCAGCTTCAGGGGTAGGCAGATGAGCTGGTAAGGCCCGGGCTCCACCGCCATCATGTTCAATCCCTCCAAAATCACCACGCCCGCGCGTAGCAAAATCTGATGCGTGGGAGCCAGTGCGTCGTAAGGCGCTATCGAGTAATAATCGATCCCCACCAACCGCACGCCCTGCTCGACCAGCCACCGGGCGCCATCCGCGGTGACAGCCGCGAAATCGATGTGGAATTCGGGCGAGGCCATGAGTCCGCGGGCGCTGTTGCGGGTGCGCAAGAGCAGCCGTTGAGTTCCGGGCGGCAGATTCAGCCCGGCCAGCACATCTGCGGTGATGGCATCGGCATCGCCCGCGTCCGCTACCAGGGCCGGGCCGATCATCGCGTCCAGGGGCAGCGCGTCCACGCCCGCGCCGCCGCGCACATAATGCGCGGGCGCGTCTACATGCGAGCCCGTGTGCGCACTCATGGCCAGCTCGGTGAGGGTGAAGGGATCGCCCCTTTCGAGGCTGGCGGGCCGGGTCAGCCGCACCGCGGGATCGCCGGGCCACACGGGCGTCTCGGGCGAGATAGTGGGAGAAAGATCGATGATGACGGGCATGGTAGGGGGCTGAGGGGGGCTTTCTCTCGCAGACGTAAAAACCTCAAAAGGGTGTGTCCAAAATGAGTTGGGCGCTGTCGCCGCCAACGCCGGGGGATAAAGTCCCCCGGCTAGAAACAGCGCCCCTGCGGGGCTAGCCGGATTCATCCGGCGCTGTTTTGTAGCCCGGCGACTTCATCGCCGGGCGGACGTGGCGAACGCCACGATGGCTGATTTAATTTGTGAACATTCGTCATTCGTCCACTGCGACAATTGCTTCCAACCGAAATTGGACACAACCATCTCAAAAAAGGGAAGTAATTTTCAGGCGCTCACTTAGCGGCAAAAGAGGCCGATTGGGGCCAACCACCCTGGCAGTTGCCATCAATCATTGCCAGCGGGCCTGACCAGCCAATAAGCGAGCGCGCCCAGCCAGGGAATGAGGATAATCAACGTCCACAGAGCCAGGGGCGATGCCGGCAGGTTTTGCTTGCGCAAATGCAGCAACGTCAGCACTGTCAGGATGAGCCAGCCAAACAGCAGGATGAAGTTTATGATCTGGAAGAGAGGAATAATAGCGTCTGCGCCCATAACGTCCTCCGGGGATGGCGTAACAGGAGATTTGTATGATAGCGCTGCTGTGGTCAATGGCGCAAGGGAACGCGCAGCGCCCGCACCGCTGCATCACACGCGTTCGCAAATATCCCGCTAATGAATGCGTGGTAAAATATGGCATAATGATAATCCCGGCATGGTTCACTTTTGCTTGTTGGGAACTTGACAAATCCTGCCAAGTCTTTCGCAACAGGATAGTTGATATTCGGTATTTGGTATTCGAATTACCCCGGAACGGGGCAATATCCAATATCCAGTATCCAATATCCAGTATCCCCCAGCCAATTTGTCAAGCCCCAAAACGTCTCTTTTGAACCATGTCATAATTCCCATGTCACATTCCAACGGAGGTTGTTGACTGAATGTTTTACGGCTCTTTTACCATCTGGTTGATCCTGGCCCTGCCTGGCCTGCTTTTGGGCCTGTGGGCGCAGATGAAGGTGAAACGCGCCTTCGGAAAATACAGCAAGGTTAGAAATTCTCGCGGGTTGACGGGCGCACAGGCGGCTCGGCTCATCCTGGATCATTATGGCTTGCGGCATGTAAGCATCGAAGAGACTCAGGGCATGTTGACGGATCACTACGATCCCCGGGCCAAGGTGCTACGGCTCTCGCCCGATGTGGGACGCAGCCCGAGCATCGCTGCGGTGGGCGTGGCCGCGCACGAATCGGGCCATGCGCTGCAAGATGCAGATGGCTATTCGCCCCTGAAGCTGCGCACGGCCATCGTGCCCGCGGTGCAGTTCGGCTCGTGGCTGGGACCGCTGATCATTATGGGTGGGTTCTTCCTCATGGCCCTCACAGGCGCCACCGATCTGGGCTATGGGCTGGCCTGGCTCGGCCTGGCCCTCTTTGCCCTCACCGCCGTCTTCGCTATCATCACCCTGCCGGTGGAATTCAACGCCAGCGCCCGGGCCAAGAAGGAGCTGGTGGCCATGAACATCCTCAGCCCGCAGGAGATGAAGGGCGTCAACGAGACGCTGAACGCGGCGGCCCTCACCTATGTGGCCGCGGCCATCGCCGCCATCGGGCAGGTGCTCTACTACGTTTTCCTCCTCACCGGTCGCCGCCGATGAGCTTCGCTCATGGCAAGGCAATGAGGCCATGAACATCATCCACCTCATCATCGACCCCCTGGCTTATCCCTTCATGGTGCGCGGACTGCTGGCCGCTATCCTGGTGGGGATCGTTTGCGCCACAGTGGGCACATACATCGTGCTGCGGGGCATGGCCTTTTTTGGCGACGCCCTGGCGCACGCCATCCTGCCCGGCGTGGCCATAGGCTATCTCTTCAGCGGCGGCTCGCAGACGACCGTGTTCTGGTTCGCCCTGGGCACGGCCATCGTCACAGCCATCGGCATCGGCGTCATCAGCAAAGGGGCGGAGCTGAAGGAGGACACCGCCATCGGCATCGTCTTCGCCGGGATGTTCGCGTTGGGCATTGCGCTGATCTCCACCGTGCGGGGGTACGCGGTGGATCTGGCGCACTTTTTGTTCGGGGATGTTCTGGGCGTCACCAATCAGGATCTTTGGCTCACCTTCATCTTTGGAGCCATCGTAATCATCACCATCATCTTGTTCTACAAAGAATTCCTGGTGCTTTCCTTCGATCCTGTGCTGGCGGCCACGCTGCGCATCCCCGCCAATTTGCTGAATTATCTGCTGCTGGTGCTGCTGGCGATTACCATCATCGTCTCGTTGCAGACGGTGGGCGTGGCGCTGATGCTGGCCATGCTGGTGACGCCGCCCGCCACGGCCTATCTGCTCACCCGGCGGCTGCCCGCGATGATGGCGCTGGCCGGGGCCATCGGCGCTTTTTCGGGCGTGACGGGCCTGTATCTCTCTTTTTATGTCAGCATGGCCTCGGGCGCGGCCATCGTTTTGGTCAGCACCGCCATCTTTCTGCTGGCCGCGCTCTTCGCCCCGCAGCGGGGCTGGGCCTGGCGCAGATTGCCCCGGCAGGCGACAACGGGACAATAACGAGTATGACCCAACTTTCGCTGCGCGTTTTCCAGCGCTTCTCCCATCCCATCCGCCGGGCGGCGCACAGCGTGCTGACGGTGTATTTTTTCGCCAGTGCGCTGGCCAGCCTGATATTGCATCTTCATCCTCAGCGGGCGTTCACCAGTCTGCTCATCTGGATTCCCAAGGTGCTGGCCGCCACCTTTACGCCGGTGCTGATGCTGAGCAATCTGGCGTCCATCGCCGCGGGGCTTGTGCGGCGAGACTGGAAGTGGACCACGGCCGGGCTTTTGGGCGCGGGCATGAGCACCCATTATTTCTATCAGATACAACGCCCGTCCCCGGATTTCGACAGGGTTTTCGGGCCAGACTGGCGGGATCGCGTGCCTACGCGGCTGCGCCCCTCGCTGCTGCCCCAGGGCCGCTGGACCATGCTGCTGCGGGCTCCCCGCAATGTGCGCCGCGAGATGGATGTGGTCATCGGTCGCAGCCCCACCACCGGCCGAGACCTGCTGGCCAACATCTGGCTGCCCCCCAAAGATGTGCGCGTCAATGGCGCTGCGGTCATCTATGTGCACGGCGGCGGCTGGTTCTATGGCGATAAGGACGACACCCAACGCCCGGGCTTTCGACATCTGGCGGGACAGGGCTACGTGGTGATGGATGTGGCCTACACGCTCTGGCCCGAAAGTGACATCCCCCACATGACCCAGGAGGTGAAACAGGCGATGCTATGGCTGAAGCGCCATGCAGACGCTTACGGCGTCGATCCCGAGCGCATCACCCTCTTGGGCGCTTCCGCGGGCGGGCATCTGGCGTTGCTGGCCGCATACACCCCCGGCCATCCAGCATTTCAGCCGCCCGATGACGATGGCGACGCTTCGGTTCAGGCCGTCATCGCCTACTACCCTCCCGTCGATTTTCGGGCCATGTATCACGATCTCGAAAACGTGTTCGGTCGGATGATACATGATCAGCGGGTGACACTTTTGGCGAATCGGGCAGCGGCCGCGCTGAAGAAAATGGGCTATATTCCACAAGCCTATCAGGTGCGCGATGATCTCAATATCGTTCGCCAGATGTTGGGTGGGACGCCCTGTGAAATCCCCGATGTCTACGAGCTGCTTTCCCCCATCAACCACGTCGATCCGCGCGATCCCCCCACGCTGATCTTCCAGGGCGAGGACGATTTCTTCCGCCTGACGCCATCGGTGAACGAATTGCAGCGTCGATTGAAGCGCGCGGGTGCGACCATCATCTACATCAAACTGCCTTACACGCCCCACGGCTTCGATCTCTTCCTGCCCCAGATATCGCCGGTGGCCTTGCGCTCTTTCCGCGAGATGGACCGTTTTCTCTATCTCATCAATCATCTCTGAGGGCGCTGCAAATAGTCATCTCACCACAATAATCTCCTCGCCTGCAAGGGGGATTTCCCGGTCGCTGCTCCTTCGAAGTAACGTCAGCCCGGGCCGCAATCTTCCACTACGAGCGACTCCTGGGCGTCCTTCCGGGCAAAGTGCAGAGTGATGGGGCGTAACGCCTCTGCGGACTGGCTGCGCACATCCTCGGACCAGAGACGACAGAACGCGCACAGGCCGGGCGCGGTCGTGGGCTGACCGCAATTCTCGCAGGGATGGAGCTCGATTTGCTTCTCCTCGCGCCCTGCTAGCAGCCCCTCCCTCTCCCGGGCCTGCAAAAACGAAAGGAGGAAGTGCAGCTTCGCGCCTGGCTTGCCCGCTTCGAGGCGATTGAGCAATTCCTTGTAGTAGATGGTGGTGGCTCCCGCGGCGAAGGGGCATTCTTCGTAGATGTAGTCGATACCGCGCACGATGGCGTAGGCCGCGGTCTCTCGCTCGTAAAAGCGAAAGAACGGCTTGACCTTGCGGGCGAAACCATCTCCTTCGGGCAGCACCGGGGATTGTCGAGCCAGATATTGCACGCGCCAGTTGAGCGTGTTCTGGAACAGCACCGCCACCTCGTCGTCCAGATTGTGTCCGGTGGCCAGAACGTTGTATCCCAGCTCGTGTGCGATGCGATTCATCTCATGCCGCTTGACCAGACCGCACACCGAGCAGGGCCTGCCTTTGCCGCGACGCACCCGGCGGGCCAGTGCCGGAATGCCCTCGCCGTAAACCCCTTCCACATCGAGAATATGCAGTCGGGCCCGAGGATGACGGGCCGCAAAAGCCTCCACCATCTTGCGCGAAACGTCGCTGTATCCAACGCCCTCGTCGATGCCCAGGCCCAGATACAGCCCATCCGCCTCATAGCCCAACTGGATGAGCACCTCCCACAGCGCCAATGAATCCTTGCCGCCGCTGACCGCGACCAGCACGCGATCCTCTCGGCCGAACATGCGATATTTTTTGATGAAACGCCCGGTTTGCTCCTGAATCCAGGCCGGAAAATGCTCTTTGCACAAGGCCAGCTTGTGTTGTCGCATATTGATGACCGCTGGCCTGTCGCATTTGCGACATTTACGAGCCATGACTTCCCCCGGAGATGACGGCCACCAGCTTGAGATGGTCCCCCGCCTTGAGCCGGACGCTTTCATCTACCAACTCGCCGTTGCGGATGGTGAGGAAGTTTTCGGGGTTCAGATCGAGCTCTTCCATGATCTTCCGGGCCGATTTGCCCGGCTCGACCTCCCATTTTTGCTTACGGAGGGTGACGGTCACTTTTTCGGTCATAGGTCGTTTCGGTCTCGGGTGGGAGTCGGTGGGAGATAATTGAGTTGAGCCGATATTGTAGCAAAGACCGAGGCCAGCGCCAAGGCTCGGCAATGCAAAGGGGGGGAGATTTCCTCCCTCAACTTTCAGTTTGCCCCCCGCCCGCCTCTCCCCCGCCAATCGCTTTGCCTCTTTGATGAATGTTAATCAATTAAATCGGTCATAATAGCGTTGGCCACGTCCGCCGGGCGAGAAGCGCCTTCGACCTATGACCGAATTATTTTGTCAATTTGTAACTACCAACGTACTGGACTTTAGGCCTAAAAATGTCACGAAGACTCGAAGTTTTTTTTGAAGACACGAAGGAAAAATAAAGAAAAAGACTTCGCGTCTTCGCCTTCTTCGTGTCTTCGTGGCAACGGATGGCGACGAGAGCTTAGTAGTTACATCGATATTCATCAAAGGGAGGATGCACTGCACGCCGATCTCCCGGATGGTGTACTTGATGCGTAGACGACCTCACGATTACGGATTTGGCATCATGCCCGGCGAGCTGTATCGCACGATTTGTGCCAGAAAAAGGGTGGGAGTAAAATAGCCGCCTGGCGAATTGGCGCACATCCGCTATCCGCCACCTGCATCCCTGCACTGAATTCCCAGCGGAGACGTTTATGCAATTCTCGAAATTCGGACAAAAATTCACGGCCCAAACGGGCATTTTGCAACTGATGGCCGATCTGGGCGAGGCGCTGAATAGCGAACAGCCCATGCTCATGCTGGGCGGCGGCGCGCCGGCCCAGATTCCGCAAGTTCAGCAAACGCTGCGTCAGCGCATGTACGACATTTTGCGCGACGAATCCCGTTTCGATCGCATCATCGGCGCGTATGGCCCGCCCGAGGGCGATCTCGATTTTCGCAAGGCCCTGGCCGAGATGCTGCGAAAGCAGTACGGCTGGGCCCTGGGCCCGGAAAACGTCGCCCTCACCAATGGCAGCCAGACCGCCTTCTTCTATCTGTTCAATATGTTCGGCGGCGAGACAGCTGACGGCGGATTCAGGCGCATCCTCCTGCCTCTGACGCCGGAATATATCGGCTACGCCGATGCCGGCATCGCGGAGGATCTATTCATATCGGCCCGCCCCGCTATCGAATACATCGACGACGTGCTCTACAAATATCACGTCGATTTCAATCAACTGCGCGTCGGGGATGATGTCGGCGCTATCTGCGTTTCTCGTCCCACCAATCCCACGGGCAACGTGCTGACGGACGAGGAGGTCAGCCATCTGGCGCAGATCGCGCATGAACGGGACATCCCCTTCATCATCGATGGCGCTTATGGCACGCCTTTTCCCAGCATCATCTTCACCGAGGCGGAGCCGATATGGGATGATCACATCGTGTTGCTGCTAAGTCTTTCCAAACTGGGATTGCCAGGAGCCCGCACCGGCATTGTCATCGCTAATGAAACCATCATCAAGGCCATCACCAGCATGAACGCCATCGCCAGCCTGGCGCCGGGCAACATCGGCGCTGGTATCGCCCTAGATATGGCCCGCGAGGGCGAGATCATCAGCCTGGGACGAGATGTGGTGCGGCCATTCTATCTACGCAAGGCCCGCCAGGCCCTGGCCTGGTTCGCAGAGAGTATGGGCGATACGCCCTATCGCATTCACAACCCCGAGGGCGCTTTCTTCCTGTGGGTGTGGTTCCCGGGCCTGCCCACCGGAAGCGCCGAGCTCTACAAGCGTCTCAAGGCCCGGGGCGTCGTCATCGTGCCCGGCCATTATTTCTATCCTGGTCTGAAGGATGATTGGACGCATCGCCACGAGTGCATTCGCGTCAGCTATGCGCAGGAGGACGGAATCGTAGAAGCGGGCATCCGCATCATCGCGGAGGAGGCTCGCCGGGCGTTTGCATGAATCAGATGCCGGGCGGTGCAGACGCCGGGCGTTTTTCAGGTGCGACGCACATTTTTCTGCAATTCCCAATTTAGAATCCGCAAGCGGAAAGGAGGCGATTTCACCCCTCCCGGCCTCCTTTTCGCCCCCCGCCC
>JALXAF010000079.1 GCA_026992375.1 Anaerolineae bacterium | reverse complement strand
CAGGATGCGGCCCGGGCGTTGATCATTTCCGGCCCCAGCTTTAGCGATGACATCGAACTGCACAAGCATTACGGCATGTTCGGGCCTCGCCACATTCATCTCATTCTTTTTGACGAATAACGGCTCTGCTGAAAAACCTTCACAACGGAGGACTCGGAGAAAATGGTGGCAGTTCACAGAGAAATTCCACTCCAAACTCGCGTTTTTCTTCCTCCGTGCGCTCTATGCCTCCGTGTAGGAGGTTTTTTCGGTACAGCCAATGCTCGATGAATAATGATTATGGATGGAATCAGCGTGGTTTTCGCTTTAATCATCACGCATTAATCATTGATTCGCACCCGCTTATCGCCATGAGGGTTTCAGCGCAGGATCGCCCAGCAGTGCGAAGGTGTGGATGATGTCCCGCTGACCGGGATTTTCCGGATCGAGTTGTCGGATTGCTTTTAGCAGCGCCTCGCCCAGGGTGGACGTCGTGGTCAGATTCGCGTCGAGCAAGGCGCGGGCCATGATGAGTTGGTCGTTGGGAAAGGTTTCGCCGGTGGGGAAGAGTCCCGCCACCGCACCCTTTTCGGGCGTGAGCAGCAACGTTTCGCCCAGTGATGTGCGTTTGGGATGCTGGAAGTAGCCGTTGAGACAGGCCCAGACCAGTATGATGGGCAACCGTCCTTCTTGCGTCAGCCCCGCCACGTCTTCGGTGGTGAAGATCTCCTCTTTGGCCCAGATGTCCACCGCGCCGTGTCCCATGTAGCTCACCAGTCCCCGCCCGTCGTTTAGCGCCGCCAGCAGACCGTCGTGCACATCCTTATTGGGGGCGATGACCAGTTTCTCCGCCTCGAACCCGGCGGGGAGCATCCCGATGATCTCATCGTTGAAATCGCTGAAGAAGGGGTCGTCGTCATCGGCCGCGAATAGCCATTTGCGCACCCAATCGCCTGCGGGACGCTCCTTCTCGTAATCGATGGTCTTGGCCACCATGGCCGCGATCTCTGCGGGCGTTTGTGCGGGGAAGCGGCCGATGGTCAGGTCGGGCAGGTCGTCGCCATCCACATCGGCCAGAGCGTTGTCGCTGGCCGTCTCACCCATGACCACCGTGGAGACGAAGGCGGTGGGAACCAGGTTTTTGTTGGGCGCTTTTAGATAATCGAGGGGATCGTAACTGGCGTCGCCGACCAACAGAACAAAGCGGGGCGCGGGCTTGGGCCAGGTCTCCAGGGCCCAGCGCAGGAAGTCGGTGATGGCTCCGGGCGATTGCATGCCCTCGCTGAATTCGAGGTAGATTTGTTCGGTGGTTGCGAGCGTCGTTCTCAGCCCTTGCGCTTCGCGCCACGCGAGCAGAGGCTGTATCGCGTCGGCTAGGTCGGGATGGGCGATGACGATGTAATCCGCGCCCTGTTCGGGCGCTTGTAACGGCGGCGGGGCTAGTTCCAGGGTAGCGGGTTTGCGAGGCGCGTCATCGAAGATGATGTAGGCGCGGGGAGAGGCGGTTTCTTCCTGGAAGGCGATGGTTTGAGCTCGGGAGGAGGCGTCGACGCTTAGCTCCACCGGCTTCAGGGGATCGGTGACATCCCAAAGACGGAGCGAGTCTCCCGCGGGGTTTTCGATGGCCGCGGCCTGGGCGGCGATGTCGAAGAGCAATTGCCCGCTATCGAATTGCAGCCGCCGCCGATAGCTGACGCGCACCTTGTCCAGATACACCAGGTCCGCCACCGCGCCCGTGTCGCCCGGCGAGGCGATGATCAATTCATTGCTCTCGGCAAGCACCCCGGCGGGGATGGGCAGTTCGATGGCATGCGGGCCGTTCCCATCCCAGCTTTTTTCGCCCAGGGATTGGCCGTTGAGGGTAAAGGTCAGGTGATGATCGATGTCCCCTTTGGCTTCGGTGGCGGCCCACACCGTCACGGTCAGGCGCGCTGCGTCGGCGGTGGGGTGGGGCGTTTGCACGATGAGAGTTTCTTCTGCGGGAGCGAAGAGACGCTGTCCCAGCCAGGGATCGCCTTCCCGAACCTGGGCCTGATAGACGCTGTTGGTCTCCAGGGTGACGGTTTCAGTGAAAGTGCGGGCGGGCGTTGTTGTGGGGTGGGCGACCTCGCGGGTGGCTATCCACAGCGGCACGGCGTCGCCGTAATGCAGCATATACGCGACCTGATTATCGTAACGCGTGGGTTCGATCTGAGCGTAGAATTGCAGCGGCGAGCCCTTTTTGGCCGGTTTGCTCAGAGGAATTATTGTTTGTCCCTGCCTGAGCTGGATGTTTTCCCCATTCATCCGCGATAGATCCCAGCCGTAAGGTTGGAGATCTTTGGCTGTGAGGGTGTAAACGCCCGTCTGGGCGACGCGAACGATCACATCCTGGGGCTGACTATAGGCGCTTTCGCCGCCGCAAGCCGCCAACAGGCTGGTCAGAAGCAGAAGGGGGATGAGTAAGTGTTTGAACATGGACGCCTTGCGTATTGAGAGCGATGTAAGGACCGTCGCGGGCCAGCCGGTGTCGTGATGTGCGCTGCGTAACGATTTGTGCCCCCTACTGCCGCATCAGGCGGAAGGCGATGAAGCCGAGGACGCCCGCTGCAATCAGGGCCGCCACGCCCACGATGAGCAGGAGGGTCGAGGCGTTGTTCTGGTTGGATGGCGGTGCATTGTCCCCCTGGGGCGTAGCGAAGGCGATGGGCCGGGGCGTGTTAGTGGCGGCTGGCGCCGTGGCCACGGGCGCTGGCGGCGTGGGGCTCGTTTCGGGCGCGACGGGCGCAGCGCTGGTGACCGTCGCCGCGACCATGGCGGTGGGCGCTGCGCTGGTGGGGGTGACGTTTGTGGGCGGAGCGTGTGTGGGGATGGGCGTCCAGGTTGGGGTGTAGGCTGGGTGCGGCGTCCGGGTGGGCGTGGCTTCGGGTGTGCTGGTGGCGGTAGGGACGCTGGTGGGTGTGTGTGTGGGGTGCGGCGTCCAGGTGGGCGTGGCTCCGGGCGTGCTGGTGGCGGTAGGGGCGCTGGTGGGTGTGTGTGTGGGCGTAGCCGAGGGAGCGGGGGTTGCGGTGGCTGTAGGCGTGAATGTGGCGGTGGGCGTCCCTTCTTGGGTTGGAGTGGCGGTGGGAGTTTCGGTCGCTGTAGCGGTGGGGGTGTAGGTTGGCTCGCCTTCCGCCGGGATGCGGGCGGAAAGCGGCGCATGGGCCAGCGATAGGTTGTCGTTGACATCCAGGTCTTCCAGTTTGTACCAATAAGTCATGCCCGGAATGACCGCTGTGTCGGTGTAATCGTATGTTGCGCCGCTCACTGCGTCGCCCTCCGCAGGAAATGTCTCCAGTGTCTGATAGTCGCCGTTTTCAGAATCCGCGCGACTGAGGACGAACATGACATGATCAAGTTCTGTTGCGGTTTCCCACTCGAGATGCACCGACGAGCTGTCGATGCTGGCAATGCGAAAGTATTTGAGGGTGACCGCGGCGTAGACGGCGCCGGTCAACAGGATCGTTGCGAGGATGGTGGTGATGACGATTTTTCTGGGCATGGCTATCGTACCTGTGAGCGTGGCGTTATAATGGCGGCGTAAGTGGTTCTGTTTCGGAAGGGCGTCGGGCCGGAAGTTTTTGCGTTGGTGCAAGGGGCGCTGGATGGGGGTTGAGATACAGGGGGAGGTAGTTATGGCTCCAGTTTCCGGCGGCAGGCAATCGCAGCGTGGGGTCGCCGAACAGGGTCATGGTTTCGATGAGATAGTGTTCGCCATATTGCTGATAAAATCGTTGTTTGGCGATGAGCAGCGCCTCACCCAGCACCCGGATGTCGTCGTGGAAGATGGCGTCCATTAGCGTGGCCCGGAATTGGGCCTGGATGGCGGTTGTGCCCAATCCGGTGGGAGAAATGGCGGCAATGGAGCCTGCGTTGGCTTTGCGTAGCATAGCGCCGGCCATGCTCGAACGGCCAGGATAGGCGAAATAGCCGTCGAGGCAGTTGTAGGTGCTGATAAAGGGGTAGCGGCCTGTATTGTGGAGATGTTCGATATCCTCTAGAGTCCAGCCGCGGCCTTTCATCCAGGTGTCGGGGGAGCCATGCCCGGCGTATTGCAGCATCCAGGCGCCGCTGTTGAGGTCGTTGATGATGGCCTGCCGCACGGCTTTGGTGTCGGAATGGGTTGCGTTGAGGTAGATGCGATGGATGGTGAGGTCGTCAGGCATGTAGTCGCGGATGATCTGATCGCTGACGCCAGCGAAATCGCCTACGGCGGGGTCGTAGTCCGCCACGAATATGGCCTGATGCTGCCAGAGTTCGGAGCGTTTGTTTTCGTTGTAGTCGACCAATTTGTCTACGACCGCGTTGGCTTCATTAAAATTGTTGACGGGGATGCGCCCGATTGCCAGCTCGGGATCGCCGTCGCCGTCGAGATCCGCGTAGCGGTTGTCATCAGGCACTTCGCCTTGCCACGGATCCACCCAGGCCAGATATGGGGGGACGATGATGGGTTCGATGGGGTATTTTGCGGGATTGTAGCCTTTGAGATTCCAGTTGCCGTCCCCGAAGAGGACCACATAGCGGGGTTTGGGGTCGGGCCATTGGGTCTGCGTCCAGGATAGGAAGTTGGTGACGGCCCGGGGATGGTAGATGCCGTCGTTGAACTCATCCACCAGATCCTGGAAGTAAACGATTCGCGATCGATACCCCCGTTGCTGATGCCAATCGGCCAGACGTTGGGCCGCAGGGAATAGTTCTGGCCCGGTGACGATGATGACGTCCGCTCCTGACGCGGGCTGGCGCAGGTCGGTCAGAGGCTGGCGCAGAGAGATGGACGCGGGCCCGGAGATGTCGCTTTCCGCCTGCAGCCAGAAATGATCGCCCGCATGATCGTCAATGCGAAAACGCAGCGACCAGCTTTCTCCGGCGGTAGTGGCGGGATGAAGCAGGCGTTTGGGGGCCAGGGGATCGCTGATATCCAGCATGACCACCTGGGGCGTTTCCCAGCCGTCGATCAGGTATTCGTGAGGCCCGTCCTCTTCGCTCTCGAAATCGATTTGCCCCTGCCAGGCGGTGAAGGTCCGCCGATAGGCCAGCTCCCAGTAGTTGACAAAAATCCAGTCGCTGCTGACATCCGGTCGCAGCAACGCTCCGATGGTGACGGTGTTGACGCCGCTAACGGCCAGACCGGCGGGCGTTGCGACGCTGAACACCGCTCGTCGCTTGCCCGACCACGCTTCATCGAGCAGCGGGTGATCGTTGAGGGCGATGGTGGTGCGATGCTCCACATTGTTCCGGGCGTTCTCCTCGACGGTCAGCGTGAAGGGTTCATTCGAGACGGGGTAGGGAATGACCGCGGAAAAGGTGTGCGTGATTCCCGGTTTGGATGAATAGGGTTGCAATTGATCCCAATACCAGCTTTCTTTGGTGGGGGGATCTTTGCGATGCTGAGTGTACCAGTAGTTGTTTTTCTCGGCGTGCACCAGGGTGGCGAAGTCCGCGGGCGGGGTCAGATTGAAATGAGGGGTGGCGTCGATGTCGGGGATGCGGGGTGGCGCTGGCTGCGGGTTGGCGAGCCTGGGCGGCATCGTCAGCCAGTAGACGTTTTCGTCGGTGTATTTTTCATCCTGCAGGCTGCCGTGGAATTTCTGCCCGAAGAATTCGATGTAATCCCCGTCGTCGAAGCTTCCATCGGTTTCGCCTTTTACGCGAATGGCTACGGCGCGGCCCTGGCTGGCCATGGCGAAGGTGCGAGGATCGACGATGGCGAGATCGACGCCCGCATCGCGTAGATCATCTGGGGTGATGCGGATGACGCCGTCATGGGTGACGCCGATGCGCACGCGCTGAGTGGGGCCGCCGGCGCTAGCCGGTGTGCGCTCCAGCGTCAGAAGCAGAAGTGCAGAGAATGTGAGTAGCGTTAGCAGAGCTAGACTTGTTTTCTTCATGGCGTTTTTCCGTTGCAGCAGGAATATAGCTGGTTCTGGAGATGTCATCCGGCGACTGGGGGCATAATAGCATAGGGGATGCGGTTGTCAGTCAGCAAGTTCGCGGGCTCGCTCCACATACTCCAGGCTTTGATGACGGAAATAGGTGTTGTAAAGGGTGGCGTAATGTCCTGCCAGGGCCATCAGAGTCTCGTGGTTCCCCTCTTCGATTATTGTACCATGATCTATGACCAAAATGCGATCTGCGGCTTGGACGGTGGAAAGTCGATGGGCGATGAGGATGCTGGTGGAGCGGGCCAGGATGAGATTGAGGGCTTGTTGAATCTGCCATTCGGTGAAGGGATCGATGCTGGCTGTGGCTTCGTCCAGGATGAAGATGGCGGGTTTGTGAACCAGAACTCGCATCAGGGCCACGAGTTGGCGTTGTCCCATACTCAGACGCCCGCCCCGTTCGCCCACCTGGGTTTGCAGGCCGTCGGGAAGGGTCTCCAGCCATTCGCCATCGCCGATCTGGCTGGCCAGGGCCAGAATCTCCTCGTCGCTGAGGTTGGGATTGACGTAGCGGATGTTTTCGGCAACTGTGCCCGAGAAAAGGAAGGGGGCCTGCGAGACGATGCCCAGTTGTTTGCGATATGCGGCCAGATCCAACGTGCGGATGTCCAGGCCATCCACCAAGATGCGCCCGGCCTGGAATTCGTAGAAGCGGGCGATGAGTTTGGCGATGGTGGTTTTGCCCGCGCCTGTGCGTCCCACCAGCGCGATAGTTTCTCCGGCATGGATGTGCAGGTTGAAGCGGGAAAGCACGTCTTTATCCTCGACATAACGAAAGGTGACGTCTTCGAAGCGGATGTCGCCCGAAAGGGGCGGGGGAATGCGATCGTCGGTCTGGATGACGTTGGATTCGGCCTCGATGAGCGCGAAGATGCGTTCCGCCGCGGAAAGCCCCGCCTGAATCTGTGCCGAAAACGCGGCCAGGTTCAGCACGGGGAAGAAAAATCGATCCAGGCTGGTGAGGAAGAGATACCAGGCCCCCGCGGTGACAATGCCCTGCATCACGCTGAGTCCGCCTGCATACACCAATGCGGCCGTGCCAGCGCCGCCCAGTCCGTTCAGCAGAGGAAACACCGCGGAGAGCGCGAAGCCCCGGCGCACGTTCACCTGATAGCTATCCTCATTGGCTTCGCCAAATTCCTCATAGATGGCTGATTCCTGCCGATAGTTTTTGGCCACGGCGATGCCGCCGATGCTTTCTTTAATCCTGGCGTTGACCACGGCCATGGCCCTCATGCCCAGCCGGGTGTATTTGCGCATCATCTTGCGTAGGGCGCTGGCCGCTAAAAAAAGCAGGGGCAAGAAGAGAAAGACGCCTAGCGCCAACCGCCATTCGATTTTGATCAGGAATCCGGCCAGAATGAGGGCGGTGATGAATTGGGCGGTGACATCGGCCACCATGGTGACGACTTCGCCAAAGTCACGAGAATCGGTGGTGATGCGAGAGAGAATGCGACCCGACGCGTATTGATCGAAGAAGGAAAGATCGTGGTTGATCGAGGCTCGGAACGCGTCGGTGCGCAGGGTAAGCACGATATCGCCGATGGTGCGAACGGTGAGTCGACGCCGCATCCAGTTGGCCAGCCATACGATCACGCCAACGATGAAGACGCCCACGGTCAATAGCGCCATCAGCGCGGGGTTGTCATCCTTTTGCAGCAGGTCGATGCCCCGCCCCACCAACACCGGGAAGCTGGCGCTGGACGCGGCGATGATGACCAGCATGAAAGTGATGAGCGCCAGTCGCCGGGCGTGGGGTCTGAAGTACGCGCCGATGCCTTGCAACAATTCCTTGTCGCTGTACTGGCGGTCGTAGCCTTCGACGTCGAGGTTAGCGAAGAAACCCATGGTGGTCGCGTGGTCGGGTAGTCGTCTAGTCGCGTGGTCGGGTGGTCGTCTGATCGCGTGGTCGTCTGATCGCGTGGTCGGGTGGTCAGGTTTTGTTGGATCGGCGCAGGTAGGCGATCAGGCCGTTGATGCTTCGTTTGCAGTCTTCGGCTTCGTTATAGATGCGGTCGAATGTGGTTTGATCGACATAACTCATATCGATGGCAATATAGAATTCGGATTGCACTTCGGTGGCGGATCGACGTGCGATGCGGAGAAAGCGGATGAATTCACTGTCATATCCGCTATCGAATCCTTCGGCGATATTGTGCATTGCGCTGCCCGCGGCATCGCGCACCTGATTTTTCAATGTGAAATCACGGACGAACGCGCCTTGGCCCGAGACTTCGTACACATCGCGAGCTAAAATCCGAGCCTTTTGCCAGGCCCGCAAGTCCTCGAATCGACGGATTGTCGGCATAGATATTCCTCCATCCAG
>JALXAF010000078.1 GCA_026992375.1 Anaerolineae bacterium | reverse complement strand
CCGCCGAACCCACCGAGACGCCCGAGCCGACCGAGACGCCCGAGCCCACCGAGACGCCCGAGCCCACCGAAACGCCTGAACCCACCGAGACGCCCGAACCCACCGAGACGCCCGAGCCCACCGAAACGCCTGAACCCACCGAAACGCCTGATGACGACAACGACAAGGTAAAAATGCACGAACCCACCCAAACACCCGAGCCGACTCACACACTCACGCCCACTCGCGCCCCTCACGCCAATTCCTCGCCCCCTTCCGACGTCCATCCCGTCATTCTCCTTCCTCTCCCGCCCCTGAAACATTAGCTACATTCTCGCCTGGTCCACCCGCCTTTGCAGGAAAGCCCTCGATGTCTCGCTGTCGAGGGCTTTTCGTGTCCTTGCCAGAAAATCGCGCAAGTGCTAAATTAGGGGTATGGTTCAGATGATCCCAGTCTCCGTTCCTTCGAGCCTTCGTGACAAAACATTTTTCAGGATACTTGCGTAGTTACTCCCGTTCAACTTCATGCGCCCAAACATCATCCTCCTCGTCCTGGATTGCGTCCGCTTCGATGGCCTGCATCGCTTCGGCAATCCGCGCACCGTAACGCCAACGCTAGACCGGCTGGCCGAAAACAGCCGCCGCTACACTCAGGCCCGCAGTGCCGCCATCTGGACGCTGCCCAGCCACGCCAGCATGTTCACGGGCCTGCATCCACGCCAGCACGGCGTCAATGTCGAGACCCGCTGGCTGGATGAACGCATTCCCACCATGGCGCAGCTATTGCAGCGGGCCGGGTATCAGACCGCGGCCTTTTCCACCAACGCCTGGGTGGGGCCGCACTTCGGGCTGGATCGCGGTTTCGAACACTTTGCCGCCCTGTGGCGCATCATCCCCAGCATGGGCCGGGCCCGCTTCCCCTGGTGGGAAAAAGCCCTGCGCAAAGGACTGCTGGAACGCAGCGACAAGGGCGCTCGCAAACTCAACAAATACGTGCGCAAATGGTGGCGAAAAGAGCGCGATGAAAACCGGCCATTCTTCATCTTTGGCCTCTATCTCGACGCGCATCTGCCCTACCGGCCGCCCAAGGGCTACGCCGAGCGCCTGCTGGATGCCGAAGCGCTGCGCCGCGCCCGGGCCGCCAATCAGGACGCCTGGGCCTATATGGCGGATGAGGTGAGCATGACGCCCGAGGATTTCGCGGGCCTGAGGGCCTTGTACGACGCGGAGATCGCTTATGTGGACGACATGATCGCGGATCTGCTTGCATTTCTCGACAGCGTGGGCGCGCTGCAAAACACGCTCATCGCGGTCACCTCCGATCACGGCGAAAACATCGGCGATCATGGTCTCATGGATCACCAATACTGCGTGTGCGACACTCTGGCCCGCGTCCCTCTCATCATCCACTATCCCCAGGCCTTTGCGCCGGGCGATAACGACGCGCCCGTGCAGCACACCGACCTCCTCCCCACCTTCCTCCATCTGGCGGAAGCCGCGCCCGCCATTCCCCTTCCTGGCCACAACCTTCTCACCGCCAACCCCGAATTTCAGATCACCCAATACACTGCGCCCCACCAACATCGTTTCGCCCGCCGCCATCCCCATTTCGACCCGGCCAGTAAAGGCTATGATCGCACTTACGACGCAATCACCCGGGATGGCTACAAGCTCATCCGCAGCAACCAGAACGACGTCTGGCTGTACCATCTCGCCGATGATCCCGGAGAGATGATGGATCTGGCCGGGCGACAGCCCCATCGCGTGGCGGAACTCTCGGCGGCGCTGGACGCCTGGCTGCAAGAGCATCCTCCCGTCGCCCGCGCGGGCGCAGCGCCCGAGCTGGATGAGGATTTGCAGAAACATCTGCGCGGGCTGGGCTATTTATGAACGCCCCGCGACGACGAGGCGCGCAAATGGTCGACACAGTATGAGTCGGAAACAGGAACTGGCCCCAGGCGGCAAACTCACGCCCAGGCAAGAAACCATCCTCGAATTGATCATCCGCGAATTCGTGACTTCGGCCGAGCCAGTGGGCTCCAGGCGGCTGGTGGAGGCGTATGGACTGGACGTCTCGCCTGCGACGGTGCGGAACGAGATGAAACGGCTGGAGCAGATGGGCTACCTCACCCATCCTCACACCTCGGCCGGGCGAGTGCCCACGCATCAGGGCTATCGCTACTTTGTGCAGCATCTTCTGCCCGAAACCAACCTGCCCACCACGGTGCGACGCACCATCCGCCACCAGTTCTTTCAGGTGCAGGCCGAAATGGATCAATGGATGCAGCTTTCGGCCAGCGTTTTGGCCCGCACCGCGCGCAGCGCGGCCATCGCCACCGCGCCCAAGGCGGATCACACCCAGTTCAAGCACCTAGAGCTCATCAGCCTGCAACCGCACACCGTGCTGCTGGTGCTGGTCATGGAGGGGGGCGCGGTGCGCCAACAGATCATCACCCTGGAAAAAGCCAGAAGCCAGTCCGAGCTCTCGCAGATCAGCAATCGTTTGAACGACGCGCTGACGGGCCTGAATTGGATGCAAATCCAGCGGCTGGAGCAGGAGCAGGACGCGCTGGCTCAACGCGTCGTCGAGCTGGTGGGAAGCGCGCTTTATCATCAGGATGAGCGCATCGACGAAGTGTATCACGAAGGGTTGGTGTACATCCTGCGCTCGCCCGAGTTTTCCGACCAGACGGCCGCGCAGCAGGTGGTTGAGATATTCGAAAATCCTATCATCCTGGGACCGTTCTTGCACGAAGCCCGACAACTGCCCGGCGTGCAGATCATCCTCGGCGGCGAAAGCCCTTACGAACACCTGCCCGATGTGAGCATGGTGCTTTCTCGCTATGGTCGGCCCAGCTATGGCGCAGGCGTGGTAGGAGTCATCGGGCCGCTGCGGATGCCCTACGCCCACACCATCTCGGCCGTGCGCTTCATCTCGCAACTACTCACGGGCCTGCTTTCCGAGCTGTACGGCTATCCCGAGCCGCCGGCAGAAGCCGCGGGTGCGGATGAAACGCCCGCGCTTGACGCCCATTGACCACGCGACCACACTCCCATTCATCCTAACCCGGATAATCAGGAACCCAAAAAGCTGATTTCACGCAAAGCCGCCAAGGCGCTAAGCTTTTCTTTGCCTCTTTTTCCTTTGCGGCTCTGCGTCTTTGCGTGAGATATTTTCTTGCCTAGCGAGCAAGGATTCCATTGGTAAATTACTACGGAGTCGCCACCATGAAAGATCGCATCATGCTCATCCTGCTCATCTTTGCGCCCGTCGCCCTGGCCGCAGAATTGCTGCGCTGGTCGCCGCTGGTGGTGTTCGCTGCCTCGGCCCTAGCCATCGTTCCCCTGGCCGGATTTCTGGGTGACGCCACCGAAGCCCTGGCCGCAAAAACAGGCCCGCGCATTGGCGGGCTGCTCAACGCCACCCTGGGCAACGCGGCCGAACTCATCATCACTATCATGGCCATTCTCGGCGGACAGATGGCGCTGGTGTCGGCCTCCATCATCGGCTCCATCCTGGGCAATGTGCTGCTGGTGCTGGGCGCGGCCATCCTCTTTGGCGGCGTCAGGCATGGCATTCAGCGCTTCGACCGGGAGCAGGCGGGCATGGACGCGACGCTGCTCTTTTTGGCCGCTATCGCTATCTCGGTTCCCTCCCTGTTCAACGCGGCCATCGAGCCCAACGCTATCAAGGTGGAATGGCTGAGCGTTATGACCGCGGTGGTGATGCTGGGCGTCTACGTACTGGCCATCGCCTACATGCTTTTCGGACGCCAGCCCAAGCCCGAGGAAGCCGGGCCCGCCGCGCCCCCGCCCGAGCATAACGGGCCGCACTGGAGCCTGCCCGCCTCCCTGGGCGTGCTGGCCCTCTCCGTGGCCGCCATCGCCCTGTTCAGCGAATTTCTGGTGAGCGCGGTGGAGCCGGTCACCGAACAGCTCGGATTCAGCGCTTTCTTCGTCGGCATCATCCTCATTCCCATCATCGGCAACGTGGCCGAGCATGTGGTGGCGGTGGAGGTGGCGATGAAAAATCACATGGAGCTGAGCCTGAACATCGCCTTAGGCTCCAGTCTGCAGATCGCCTTGTTCGTGGCGCCCCTGCTGGTGCTGCTCTCGCCCCTGCTGGGCCATCCTTTTGTGCTGGAATTCAATACCTTCGAGCTCATCGCCCTGGTCTCGGCCTCGGTCATCGGCGCGCTGGTGGCCATCGACGGCAAATCAAACTGGCTGGAAGGCGCAATGCTGCTGGCGGTGTATCTAATTCTGGGCATCGCCTTCTTCTTCCTCCCTAACATAATCTGAGTTGCGGTGATTTGTAACTACCAAGGTATCGCGACCACTTTTTGCCACGAAGACACGAAGAAAAGCGAAGGCACGACGTATTTTTCATTATTTTTCCTTCGTGTCTTCGAAAAACTTCGAGCCTTCGTGGCTTTTGGCGGTCTAAAGTCAAGTACGTTAGCAGTTACGGTGATTTCGCGTGATGGGCTGATTTTGCCCCATCCTTTATCTTGCAATTCCAATTCGAAAAATTTCATAACTACCAAGGTCGTCACCCGAAAAACCACAGAGAACACTAAGACACAAAGGCGAAAAGGGAAATTTATACATTTTTCCTTCGTGTTCTTAGTGCCTTTGCGCCCTTTGTGGTTTGTCAATCGGGGTGCGTTAGCAGTTACAAAATTTCATATCTGGAGAATGCCTTTATGAGCGAACAATTCGCCCATCAAAAACATGATCATTTCGGCGTGCCCGACGAACCCCGCCCGGTGGTGATGATCCTATCCGGGCCCTCGGGCGTGGGCAAAGATTCCGCGCTGGACGCGTTGGAAAAGCTGGGAGTCAACTTCCATCGCGTGGTTACGGCCACCACCCGCCCGCCCCGCCCGGGCGAAGTCGATGGCGTGGATTATCACTTCGTGAGCATGACCCGCTTCGCGGAGATGATCGAAAACGACGAACTCATCGAATACGCCATCGTCTACGGCGATTACAAGGGCGTTCCCAAAAGCGAGATCATCGAACCCCTGAAACAGGGCGTCGATGTGGTGATGCGAGTGGATGTGCAGGGCGCGGAGACCATGGCTCGCAAGATGCCGGGCGCCATCACCGTTTTTCTCACCACCTCCACCGAAGAAGAGCTGATCGAACGGCTGAAGGAGCGCAAGACCGACTCGGACGAGCAAATCGCCATCCGCATCGCCTACGCCCGCAAAGAGCTGGAGATGCTGCCCAAATTCCAGTATGCGGTGGTCAACCGGCACGACAAGCTGGAGGAAACCGCGCGGGTGCTGTGGGCCATCCTCACCGCCACCCGCGCCCGCACCGACTACAAACGAGTCGAACTGGACGACTGCTGAGCCATGACAACCGCCCGCTTCGCCCGCGTCGTCGTTCTGGTCCCCATCGACCGGCGTCCGCCCAAACCCGCGGCCCGGCGCGGCGTCGAGACCCTGGTGGATTTCGATCCCCAACGGCAGATCTACACCTACGGCATTCCCCGAGAGCTGCGCGGGCAAATCGCGCCCGGCCAGGTGGTGCAGGTTCCCTTCGGGCGGGGGATGCAGTTGGGCGTGGTCACGGCGCTGGCGGAGACCGCGCCGCCCGAGGTTGCGGTGAGGCCCCTGGGCGAGCCCATGACCGACGGGCCCGCTCTGACGCCCGAGCAACTGGACCTGGCCCTGTGGATGAGCCGCCACTATCTCGCGCCCCTCAGCGAATGCGTGCGCCTCATCCTGCCGCCAGGTTTCACGGCCAAACGCGATCTCTGGGTCGAATATGCGCCCGGAGCGCCCATCTTCCCCGATGATCTCACCCCCGCGCAACAGGCGCTGCTGCTGCGTCTGAAAAAGGAGCCCATGCGCCTGAAAGCGCTGCGAGAGATGGACCGGCGGCTGGTTTCGGAAAAGGTGCTGGGCGAGCTGCGCAAGCAGGGGCTGGTGCGGCTGGTGGATAAAGGCAGGCTCAAACGTCCCAAACCCAAACTGGAAATCCTGCTCACCCTGCTCATCCCCCCCGAGGAGATCGACGCGGCCCTGATGCACGCGGGCCGGACGAGCAAACAGGCCGACATTCTGCTGTGGCTGGCGCAGCGGGGCGGCGAGGCGACGACGGCCGAGATGCGCAACGAGATGGGAGCCGGCAAGCAGCGCCTGAAAGCCCTCGCCGACAAGGGGATGATCTCTCTGTCGGATGAAAGAGTGCGGCTCGCCATCCCCGCGGACGCGCTGCCCGAGACCATCATGGCGCTGCGGGCCACGACCAAATATCGGGCGGGGATGCAGGCCCTGGCCGCAGCCCCCGGCCGCGCCATGCTGCTGAGCGATTGGCGATCGGCCACCGGGTTGGGCCTGCCCCAGGCCCGCAAGCTGGCCGATTGGGGGCTGATCGAGTTGAGCGAGATCGACGTGTGGCGCGATCCGCTGGCGGGCCGCGTGTTTCATTCACCCCGCCCCGCGTTGCTGACCGATGACCAAAAACGGGCCTGGGCGCAGATCGAGGCGGCGTTGACGCAGACACTCGAGACGCGCGAAGCTCCAGAAGCCACGGAATCGGGTGAGCCCCCCGTCCCCCGTCCTCCGTCCCCCGTCTTTTTACTTCACGGCGTCACCGGCAGCGGCAAGACCGAGCTTTATCTGCGGGCGCTGGAAAAAGCCGTGGCCGCGGGCCGTCAGGGCATCGTGCTGGTGCCCGAGATCAGTCTCACGCCCCAGACCATCCGTCGTTTCGCCGGACGTTTTCCGGGCCGGGTGGCGGTGGTGCATTCCAAACTCACGCCGGGCGAACGCTACGACGCCTGGCGTCGGGCCAGGGAGGGCGAGGTGGATGTGGTGGTGGGCTCCCGGTCCGCGCTCTTTGCGCCCCTGCCAGCCATCGGCGTCATCGTGGTGGATGAGGAGCATGACGCCGCGTACAAGCAGGTGCGCACGCCCCGCTATCACGCCCGAGACGCGGCCGTGCAACTGGCCCGGCTGCATGGCGCGGTCACCCTGCTGGGCTCGGCCACGCCCTCCCTCGAAAGCGCGTTCAAAGCCCGCCGCGGCCTCTACGCGCTGCTGACTTTGCCCCGCCGGGTCATGGGCCACCGCGAGGGCGGCGAGATCAAGATGCTGGACCTGCCGCCGGTGACCATCGTGGACATGCGCGCAGAACTGCGCGCGGGCAACCGCTCCATGTTCTCCCGAGCCCTGCACGACGCCCTGAGCCAGACGCTGGCCCGGGGCGAGCAGGCCATCATCTTCCTCAATCGCCGGGGCACGGCCACCTTTGTCATGTGCCGGGATTGCGGCGAAGTCATCCGCTGCCCCCGCTGCAAAATCCCCCTCACCCATCACCGGGGCGATGTGCTGGTCTGCCACCATTGCAACTATCGCCAGCCCATGCCCAAAGTCTGCCCCCATTGCGGCAGCCATCGCATCAAAACCTTTGGCGCGGGCACCGAGCGGGTGATGGACGCGCTGCGGGCCGAATTTCCCCAGGCCCGCCCCCTGCGCTGGGATCGAGACGTGACCGGCGGCAAGACCAGCCACGAGGCCATCTTGCAGGACTTCATCGACCACAAGGCCGATGTGCTGGTGGGGACGCAAATGATCGCCAAGGGCCTGGACCTGCCGCTGGTGACGCTGGTGGGCGTGCTCAGCGCGGATACGGGCCTGTTCCTGCCCGATTTTCGGGCGGCGGAGCGGGCGTTTCAGATTTTGATGCAGGTGGCGGGCCGGGCCGGGCGCTCGGAGCTGGGCGGGCAGGTCATCTTCCAGACCTACCACCCCCGGCATTACGCCATCGTCGCGGCCAGCCAGCACGATTACGAGGCGTTTTATCACACCGAGATGCGCTTCCGGCAGGAGCAGGGCTACCCACCCTACCGCCGCATCACCCGCCTGCTTTATCTCGACACATCGCGCGAGCGCTGCCAGCAGGAGACCGCGCGGGTGGCGCAGGCCTTGCGGAATCGGGCCCGGGCGCTGGGCCGGGACGATTTTTCCCTCATCGGGCCCGCGCCCGCGTTCTTCAGCCGGGAGCGGGGCAAATTCCGCTGGCACATCATCTTTCGGGCCGAAGAGCCGGGCGAACTGTTGGCGGGCGTTTCCCTTTCGCCCCACTGGCGCATCGATGTCGATCCGGTGGATACGTTGTAAGCGCGGGCGTCTCCCTGCTTTCCGCTGCTCCGGCTGCGCAACGAGCGCGCAGCGCCGTGCTGATGGAACGCCCGCCCGAATGGCGCGAGGGAGGGGAGCATTAGCCTCTGAATTGACGAGAGGCGAGGGACGATTTTCCCCTCCCAGCCTCCCTTTGGCC
>JALXAF010000077.1 GCA_026992375.1 Anaerolineae bacterium | reverse complement strand
CACATACTCCTTGCCTTCCAGACGCAGCGCGCCATGCTTGCGGGCCTCGGCCATGGACCCGGCGGCCATGAAATCCTCATAGGCCACCACTTCCGCCCGGATGAAGCCCCGGGCCAGATCGGAGTGGATAGCGCCCGCAGCCTCCACCGCGGTGGCTCCCACCGGGACGGTCCACGCCCGCACCTCGTCTTCGCCTACGGTGAAAAAGCTGTGCACCTGCAACAGCCTGTACGAAAGGCGAATGATGCGGCTGAGTCCGGGCTCGGGGATGTCGAACTCGGCCAGGAATTCAGCCGCCTCTTCCTGGTCCATCTGCGCCAGCTCCTCCTCCAGCTTGCCCCGCAGCGCGGCCACGGCCACATGCTCGCCCTTCACCAAGCCCTGATATTGCTCTGCGATGCTCTCATCCGCATCGTCGTCGATGTTCAGCAGGATGAGCATGGGTTTCTGCGAGAGCAACGCGAAGCCCCGCAGGAATTTCTCCTCCTCGGGCGTCAGCGAAAGCTCGCGGATGGGGATTTCCTCCTCCAGCGCGGCCAGCAGACGCTCCAGCAGCGCCTTTTCATCGGCCAGGGCCTGCCGCTCTTTGGCGTCGCCGCCCTTACCCAATCGCGAAGCGATGCGCTCCAGCCGGTTGGTGATGATGGTCATGTCGTTCAGCAGCAGCTCCGTCTCCATGATCTCGATATCCCGGGCCGGGTCCACCTCCCCTTCGGGATGCAGCACGTTGGGATCGCTGAAGGCCCGCACCACATGCAGCAGCGCGTCGTTCTGGCTGATTTCGTTGAGCAGTTCGCCTGTCAGGCCACCCGCTTCGCCCATACCCCTGGCCAGCCCTGCAATGTCCTTGTACTGCACCGTGGCGTAGGTCACTTTCTTGGGATTGTACATGGCCGCGAGCCGGTCCACCCGCTCGTCGGGCACGTGCACTACGGCTGTGTGCACCTCCATCCTGCCCGAGGAATAAGCCTCGGTGGGGGCCTTGCCCCGGGTGAGCGCGTTGAAAACGGTGGTTTTGCCGCTGTTAGGAAGTCCAATAATGCCGATCTTCATGGTTGATGACTCGATTATGGTGTCGAGGCGTCGGACAGGACGCCCGCAGGGAGTGAAAAGGCGGTTGAGGGTTTGGTGCGATGCACTTGCCACAAGCCATGGCCGCGTTGCATCAGGTCCATAAGGTGACCAGGTGAGACGTCAGGCCAACTCCTGGCGTAAGTGCGTCTCACCTGCTCGTGACGTCTATTCCGGCGCCAGACTGGGCGCGTTTTCCACGTCGAGCCGGGCCAGCATCTGCGCCACTGTCAATCCCAGGCCCGGATGCACCCAGTCGGGCGCAATGTCGTTGAGAGGGATCAAAACGAAGGCCCGTTCGTGCATACGCTGGTGGGGAATGGTCAGACGAGGGGTGGCAAGCTGCAGGTCGTCGTAGCCGATGATGTCGATATCGATGATGCGCGGGCCGTAACGGACGGTGGCGAAATCCCGTCCCATGGCCGCTTCGATGCTCTTGACCAGCGCCAGGAGCTCTTCGGGAGTGCGTTCCGTTTCGGCCATCAGCGTTTGATTGAGAAAGCGCGGCTGTTCGACAACGCCCCAGGGCTCGGTTTCATAGATGGGCGAGATGGCTTGCAGGGTGATGCTCTGGCTGAGCAGCGCGCGAGCCCGGACCAGATTCGCCATCCGGTCGCCCAGGTTGCTCCCCAGAGCCAGCAGAATGATTGCCATGATCACAATCATACCCCATTTTGGAATTAAGAGGCAATGACCATTATACTTTCGATCATGCTTCTCCGAAATCTTCTTGCATTCCTGGCCCTGTTGATGCTGGCTGCGCTGGCTTTGGCAGGCCCGCGTCAGTCGGCCCGCGCTCAATCGCATCCCTGCGACGCGCCCAACGTCATCCCCCGCGAAGTCTGCGGCTTCGACACCTTCTACGGCTCGCCCCCGCGCCAGATTCCCAACGGCTGGACCGCGTATGTGCTCTCTGGTGATCTTTCCTTTCAGCAGCACGTGGACACCTTTTGGGGCGCGCCTGCGCTGATGATGTGGAGCAATGGCGGCACCTTCAAGGCCGGCATCTACACCCAGGTGCGCGTGACGCCCGGCGCGGGCTATCGGGCTGCGGTGTTTTGGGCTGCGCCCAACGCGCCCGACACCTTTGGCCGTCAGTTGGGCATCGATCCCACTGGCGGCGTCGATCCCAACGCCCCCACTGTGGTGTGGGGGCCCATGCACTGGGGGCCCGGACGCATTCTCAGCCACAATCCGCCCGAGCCCGGCGTGGATATCGACGTGAAGGCCCGGGCGCAGAACGACGTCATCACCGTCTTCTTTCTGACAGATCACAATCGCAGCACGGGCGATAACGTGCTTTTCGTAGACGCCATTGCGTTGTATCCTGATGAGAGCGCGCCGGCCCTGCCCACGCCCACGCCTGTTCCGCCC
>JALXAF010000076.1 GCA_026992375.1 Anaerolineae bacterium | reverse complement strand
CCCGCTCAAGCGTGTGCTGCAGAAGCGGGTGCAGGATGAACTGGCTCTGCTCATCCTGCGCGGCGATGTCCTCGACGGCGATCACGTGGTCGTAGACCGCAGCGGAGACGAACTCACCTTCAACGTCATTCCCGGCGAACGGGAAGAGGAAGAAGGCGGGGAAGAGCCGGTTTACGCCTGATCCCTCCCTAACCCTGTCGTCAACCCCAACCGAACAGCCCGCCCCACCTGCCTCGTTTCATGCGGGACGGGTGGGGTTTTGGCGTTTGGGAATACCTGACGATGGGGCCTATTCCTCCGTCTCCACCTCATCCCCCTCAATCGTCACATCATCCCCGGCCTTCTCCAAAATCGCCATGAAATCCTCAGGCCGAGCGCGGGCCATGCGTTCCCGAAAGTACGATTCTGTGCGCAACGCGGCCAGCTTTTCAGCCACTGCGACATTGATAAGCTGATTGACGCTGGTTTCCTCTTCCCTGGCGACAGTTTTCAATTCCTTCAGCAGGGAACTCTGAAGGCGCAGCGCGTAATTGCTGGTTCGAGTCATGGTTCTATCCTCCTCAGCGCCTTGCCCGGGCGGATGACATCCACGCCAAAACGTAAGGCTGCCGGCTGAAAATGCCGTGAATTGAACGTGACAATGGCGTCGGCCCCGCCATTGATTGCGGTTTCCAACACGTGCTCGTCTGCTGGATCGCGCAATTGCGGACGCCACAGGAAAAATGGCGTCACTGGCAGGAGAAAATAGGTCATACTGTCCAAAAACTGGATGACTTCAGCTTTCGTGAGATGAAATGCTTCAAGATTTTCTGGCCGCGTGAGCACAGCTTCATATTCCAGCATCATGGCGATACTGACGAGTGCATGAAACTGGCCCTCATAAAGCAAGACAAGCAGCCGACGGGACGCTCCCGTGCGACTGCGCAATCCTGCAACAAGAACGTCCGTATCCAACACCAATTTCATATCGTATATGATATGAAAAAGTGGCAATCCTGTCAAATTCCCAAAACGCTCATCCACTTTTAATCCTCAACTCACTTTTCTTGGCAACACGAACGCCCTTTCGGGCGTACAATAGAACTGGAAGCTATACGGGCATTGGGAGCGGCTGTCGCACAAGCCATCCCAATCCCGATCTTAATCCAAAACAAGGAGTCTAACCATGAACACGAAACGAATTGGCATTCTCTTGAGCATTTTGCTCATCTCTCTTTTCATTCTCACCGGATGCAGCAGCATCAGCAATGCTGGCAAGGATGTCGTCGGCGCAGTGCAAAGTGAGGCGGCGGCCACCGTGGCGGAGGCCCAGGCCGTCGCCACACCCACGCCCGCGCCCGTGCAATTGCCCGCCGAACACAAAGACGCGCTGGCCATCGCCCAGGCTGAACAGGAGGCCCTGGCCGACCTGTACGACCGGGTCAGTCCCTCGGTCGTCAACATCAAAGTCACCGTCGCTCATCCTGACGTCTCAGGGAACGGCGGCCCCGGCGGCGAATCGCCCTTCAACATGCCCGGCCTGCCCGGCATCCCTGGTTTGCCCGGCCAGCAGGGTGAATTGCCTCCCATGCAAGGCGAAGGCTCTGGATGGGTGTATGACGCCGAAGGCCACATCGTCACCAACAACCATGTGGTGGAAGACGCCACCGATATTATCGTCACCTTCCACGATGGCCGCTGGGCCAAGGGCGAGCTGGTGGCGGCCGATCCTCAAGCTGACCTGGCTGTGATCAAAGTGACGCCTCCCGAGGGCATGGAGCTGAAGCCCCTGCCTCTGGCTGAGCCCAACAGCCTGCGCGTGGGATACAGCGTCATCGCCATCGGCGCGCCCTTTGGCCTGGAAGAAACCCTGACCACAGGCGTCGTCAGCGCCATCGGCCGCAGTCTTCCTGTGGGCATGGATCAGATGGGCGGGCCCCACTACTCCCTGCCCGACGTTATCCAGACTGACGCGGCCATTAACCCCGGCAACTCGGGCGGCCCCTTGCTGGATCTGACCGGCCGCGTAGTGGGCGTCAACTTCGCCATCGAATCGCCGGTGCGCGGCAGCTCCGGCATTGGCTTCGCCATCCCCGTTAGCATCGTGCAGCGGGTCGTGCCTGCGCTCATCGAGAATGGCGAATATCACTACGCTTACTTGGGCATCCGCGGCCAGAGCATCACCCCAGAGCTGGCCGAGGCCCTGGACCTGCCCGACAACGTCCTGGGCGCTTATGTAGATGAGGTCATGCCCGGCGGCCCGGCCGACAAGGGCGGCGTCAAAGGAGGCTCCCAGGTGGTGGATGAAAACGGCATCAAGCTGCACAAGGGCGGCGACATTATCATCGCCATCGATGGCCAGCCCGTGCGCCAGTTCAATGACTTGGTCTCTTACCTGGTGACCAAGGCCGCGCCGGGCCAGGAGGTGACTCTGACCGTGCTGCGGGACGGCAAGACGAAAGACCTAAAAGTCACCCTGGGCGAACGGCCCAAGCAGTCCGAGCAGGCTCCCTCCAAGACTGCAGGCAACATCACGCCCAAGGCCGCCATCGCTATCGCCCGCGACGCGGTGGAAGAGCAAGGCTTGCTGAAAGGCGAGATCAAAGAGACCACGGCCATGCCCGGCACTTATCGCGGCAAGGACGTGTGGATCGTCGAGCTCAGCGATGGCAAGGCTACGGTGGATGTGATGGTCGACGCGGTTACGGGCGAAGTGCTGTCCACCGAGACCAAGTGACCTCCTCCTCTCCAAACACCCTCAAACGCCCCGGCAATGCAATTTGTCGGGGCGTCTTTTATTCAGATGGACGACAGGCGCGTCAGTTGCGTTCAACCGCCTGCTTTGAAAATAGGCTCTCTTACGTCATTTCGAGGGAGCGCAGCGACCGAGAAATCCCCTTGCGACCGAGGAGATTTTTCGTCCCTGCGGTCGTCGGAATGACGTAACAAAGAGTTTTCATCTATATCGGCGGGAGTCTCACCCGTGAAGCCTGCTTTCAAGCTCGCTTATCCGCTATCTTCGCAGCAACAGGGCTCCCGCCGCACCTTCACCTTGTGAAACTGCCCATAGAAATGCAGGCTGGCCAGGAACAGCGCGCCTCCCATGCCCGAGTAAATCAACGCCAGAATCCGCCGATCCAGAGGCGAGTGACGCAGCGTAACGCCCAGTGCGATCATGAACACGATGAGGACATAGCCTTTGGGGGAATTGAATGCCAGGATTCCCACGGGATCGGGCAGGCCGCACAATCGCCTGATGTTTTTCGCCACGGTTTTCGTGAACATGAAGTAGTAAAAGGCGAATGCAATGGCCGCGCCTGCGAGCGCAATGCCCAAAGTCCAGCTCATGTTCATGGACGAAAACCATGTCCAGGCTCGCCACATCAACATAAGGCCTACACCGGTCCACATGATCCCGGCCAGGGCGAACAACCAATGTCTGGCAACGAGAGGCTTGATCTTTTCCATGTCGATTATTTTAGCTAACAACCCGTCGCAAGGCAAAGAAAACACGCCAGACATGGCGACATACGACGTTTTTTTGAGAAAATCAGGCGTCAATCGGGTATAATGAGATCGGCCCAATGATTGATGAGTGATAGGCAAAGTGAAAATTACGCTGATTTGGCCTTTGAGCATTGTTCATCAATCTTCGAGCTTTGCAACGACATTCCCATTTCCGGTGATGTCGATTCTTTTCGTCCCCCGAGAGGAGTTTAGCGATAATGTCGCAGAAATACAACGCCACCGTCGTCCAGAAAATCCTTGTTCGTCCTAATCTGATGATCCTGCGGGTTGCGACCGATGAACCCCGAACAGCGTTTGCGGCGGGACAGTACACAACGTTGGGGTTATACGGCTACGAGCCTCGCTCCGAAAACTCCGAGGCCGAGGCCATCCCCAGCAAATCGGATAAACTTATTCAGCGGGCTTATTCCATCGCCTCGGCCCGGCACGAAACCCGGCAGTTCGAATTTTACATCTCGCAGGTGAAGACGGGGCAGCTCACGCCCCGGCTCTTTCATCTGGAGGTGGGCGATCGTCTTTTCGTGGGACGGCGCATCGTCGGTGCGTTCAATCTCTCGGATGCGCCTAGGGATAAGGACATCGTTATGATCGCCACCGGCACCGGCATTACCCCTTACATCAGCTTCCTGCGCTCTCACATCATGGAGCGCCCCGAGAGCGAGATGGTGGTGGTGCAGGCTGCCGCTCACCAGGGCGATCTGGGCTATTTCAGCGAGCTTTCTTTCCTGAACAACGCTTTCTCCAATTTCCACTACATTCCCACACTCACCGATGCGGATGAACTCTGGCCCGGTTATCGCATGTGGATCGAGGAGATGCTGGAGTCGGGCGTATTGGGCAAGGAGGCCGGGGTCGAATGCAATCCGACCGAGACGCATTTCTACCTTTGCGGCAACCCCATCATGGTGGAAAACGTCTCCAAATGGCTCATCGAGCACGGCTATCAGAAGAAGACTCGCAAGACCGAGGGCACGCTGTTCGTCGAAGAATTCTGACGCAACCTCAATACGACAACGCCCGCGGATTTTTCAACGTCATTCGCGGCGGGCTTGAAGGAATGCGATGCGAGAATATGACGCTGCTTTTGGACTCAGGAAGCGTCCTGACGATACCGCCCGGCAGATTGACAATGCGCCTAAACTGGGTTAGATAGGGCCATGCGAATCGCCGTCATCTCCGACACCCACGCCAATCTAATCGCGCTGCAACGTGTGCTGGCGGCCATCGATGACCTGCAGACGGATGCGCTGTGGTGTTTGGGGGATATTGTGGGGTACGGACCCCATCCCCAGGCGTGCGCCGACATCATCCGCGAGCGGGCCGATGTGTGTCTGGCGGGCAATCATGATCTGGCTGTGACGGGTAAAATCGATCTGGATGATTTCAATCCCGTAGCCCGAGAAGCCGCACTGTGGCAGCGCGGCCAACTGAACGATGAAACCATGCAATGGCTGGCGAGTCTGCCCATCCGCACAGAAGCCGAGGGAATCACACTGGCCCATGGCAGCCCAAGACATCCGGTGTGGGAGTATGTGATGGATGAGGAGACGGCGGGGGAGAATTACGACGCGTTCGATACGCCCGTCTGCCTCATCGGTCACAGCCATCGCGCCATGGGCTGGCGCATGACACGCGCTTCGCGGCATGTCAAGGTTGAATGGATCGCTGAGGAGCCGGGCGTTCCTCTGATGGTGGACGCTCATGCCAAGTGGCTGTTGAATCCGGGCAGCGTGGGACAGCCGCGCGACCAGGATCCGCGAGCCTCCTTCGCCACGCTGGAGACGGAGAGCCGGGCATGGACGTGGCATCGGGTGGAATATGACATCGAGGCGGTGGAGCGGGCCATTATCGACGTAGGCCTGCCCGAGATGTTGGGCAGACGATTGTATCTGGGCTGGTGACACGCATCTGGCGCATGACAAAGCGTCATGGGAACTTAGTGCGGGGTTCGGGCGTCTAAAAGGCATAGAAGAAGTTCCCATCGTCATCACTCACAAGGAGATCTTGATGAAACGCATCTTATCCGCCGCGGTTATTCTGCTGCTGGCGACCCTGACGCTAACAGGCTGCGGCTCTTCTAGTCGGCATCTGGAAAGTCCTGCTCTGCGGGCCATCGAAAGCGATAATGGAGTGTCCTATCCGGCTCCCACGCGGGCGCCTGTCCCGAAGGAGGTCGCGCAGGAGCAGGTTGCGTCGGCTGGGCAGCCCTCTGCCGAAGCTCTGATGGAAACGCGCAAGATCATCTACAACGCCGATATGTTTCTCGTCGTTGAGGATACAGAGCAGGCGGCGCAGGATATCGTGGACATGGCCATGAGCATGAGCGGCTATGTGGCCGCCATGAACGGCTATCGCCAGGGCGATCGTCTGGTTTACGACATCACCATTCGCATCCCGGCCGACAAGTTCGAAACTGGACGCGCTGCGTTGCGCAATATGGCTGTAAGGGTGGAAAACGAGCGGGTGAGCACCAACGATGTCACCGATGAATACTACGACATCGACGCCCGGTTGCGCACACTGAAAGCGACGGAGAAGGAGTTGACGCAACTGCTGGAAGAAACCCGAGAGCGAGGCGGCAGCGTCGATGACATTATGAAGATTTATCACGAGCTGGTGCGCATACGCAGTGATATCGAATCGCTGCAGGGACAACTGAACCGGCTGGATAAACTGGTGGCGTTTTCCACCATCGATATCCATCTGGAGCCGCACATCCTGTCGCAGCCTATCGAAAGTGATGGCTGGCGGCCCGCGGAGATCATTCACAATAGCATCGCCACGCTGATGAATGCGCTTACGAGCCTGGCGACGCTTCTCATCCAGTTCGTTATTGTCGTTTTGCCCCTCATTCTTGTTCTGACACTTCCGCTGATCCTGGTTATCTGGCTTATCCGCCGCTGGCAAAAACGTCGTTCTTCCGAAAATGATAAAGAGCTGGGCGCGTAGACCACGAAACGACGGCTCTATTCAAGACTTTCACCACGAAGACGCGACGATACGAAGGCGCACAGGGGAAAATAATAAGTTTTTCTTCGTGTCTTCGTCCCTTCAAGCCTTCGTGGCAAGGCGATCTCGATGCCGAATCAGGCTACCTGAATTGTTGTAAATCTCCCCTATTTTCTCCACGCCCCCGCGTCTCTGTGATGAGGTGACCTTTTTGCAGTGGAATCGATCGTCGGAATCCCGGTAATGCCTTGATTTCGTGCTATAATGGAATGACACGCGTTCCAAACATTCTTCACTCCAGAGAATTCACCCGGAGGTTCTCATGGATTACGGCAAGGCTCTCAAATTCATATTCGAAGATAAAGACTGGATCGGCGTCATCCTCATCGGAGGTGCGTTGGGCCTGCTCAGTCTGTTGTTCTTCTGGACCCTGATCATCCCCATCCTCATCGGCGCACTGCTCTATGGCTATATGATGCAGCTCATTCGGGATGTGCGCAACCAGCCCGACGCGGGCCTGCCCGCCTGGACCGATTGGGGCAAGAAGCTGGCGGATGGCTTCAAACTGTTGATCGTGCAATTCATCTGGGGGGTCCCTTTCCTCCTGTTCTTCATTCCCATGGCGTTTATGCTCGTCCTGGCGGACGCCTATCCCAATTCTGAAGCGCTGGCGGCTCTGGCGGGCGTCAGCGTTATGGGCGCGATTTTCCTGGCCGTCATTTACGGCGTCATCCTCATTTTCCTCATGCCCGCCATCACCATCAATTTGGCGGTGAAGGAGAATCTTTCCGCGGGCCTGGAAATGGAGACCATTTTCGGCATCACAAAGGCGCATTTCGTGGATATCCTCATCATCCTTATCCTTGTCTACGGCGTTTCTTACATCGCCGGTTGGATTGGCTTCCTTTTGCTCTTCATTGGCATATTTTTTACCAACTTCTGGGTGTTGTTGGTGCAAGGTCATCTCTACGGCCAACTGGCCCGCCTGGCCCTGCCCGTGGTCGATCCCGCGAATACGCCTCTGCCAGTTCCCGCCGCTCCTCAACCTGAGCCCGCCACCGATTGACAGCATCCTATGAACAAACGCATCCTGTTTCTCATCCTCCTGATGGCGGCTCTGACCGTCCTGCTATCCGCTTGCAGCAATGACGGCGGCGATCCGGCCAAGACCGTTGAGCAATATCTGCAGGCCAAGGTCGAAGGCAATGAGAAGGCCATTCGCCAGTTGCTTTGTTCGGAAAAAGAGGCGGACGCCTTTCAGGAGATTAACGCCTTCACCAGCGTCTCGGGCGCTCACATCGAAGGCATGAACTGCCAGCGCGTGGATGACAGCGACATCGTCAAATGCGATGGCAAGATCGTCGCCACCTATGGCAAAGAAGACACCGAATTCCCCCTCACCGCCTACCGCGTCGTGCAGGAAGACGGCGAATGGAAGTGGTGCGGCGAAGCGCCCGCTCCGTAATCCCGCCCGCCTTCCGTGAATAGAACGCAGATGACGCAGGAAGAGCTGATCCACGCAGATAAAATCAAAACAATCTCTCCTACGTCATTTCGAGGGAGCGCAGCGACCGAGAAATCCCCTTGCAAGCGAGGAGATTCCTCCTCCCTGCGGTCGTCGGAATGACGTAGCAAGGGGTTTTCATTCCTTATCGGCGCCTTCCCGCTCATGGCGGCTGCCCTCTGAACATTACTCACCGCCTCTCTCTTGCCTCATTCACTCCCCGCTCTCGCCTCCTTCATCGCTCAACCGGAGAAAAGCTGGCCCTGTAACAGCGTCGTTATTCAATGCCTGACTCGCCCGTTTGTGCCGGCTTATCGCGCGCCCGAACAGGCCGACAAAA
>JALXAF010000075.1 GCA_026992375.1 Anaerolineae bacterium | reverse complement strand
TATATGGAAACGTGGCGGCGCTGACAAGCATTTTCGGCATCATGGCCCACTCATGCCCGGTCGCTTCGCAATGCCGGGCCGGAATGTTCCCCGTTTTCCGTTTCCGCAACCGGCGCCACCACCTTCGTCAAGCCCCTTTACGCCGGATGGAACGCCTTCTCCATTCCCCTCATCCCCAACACGCCCGCACTTCCCCAGGTCTTCAGCAGCATCGCCGGACGCTTCGATCGGGTGCGGTGGCGCGACAATAGCGTCACGCCCGCAGTGTGGCGCGAATATGACCCCGCCAGCGCCCACAACGACCTCGCGGCCATCGACAACCGCATCAGCGTGTGGGTGCTTATGAACAGCGCCGCTACCCTCGAAATCCCCGGCCAACGCCCCGGAGCCACGACCATCCATCTGCGCCCCGGCTGGAACCAGATCGGATTCCCTTCCCTGGCCGCCCAGCCTGTGGATGCCGCGCTGGCGGCCATCCAGGGCGATTTCGACAAAATCACCGTGTGGGATAACGACCAGCATCGCTGGAAAACCTGGCGGCCCGACGCCCCCCTCAACGAATTCGACAACTTCCACCCGGGCGACAGCATCTGGATTCACGTCATCCGCGAGACAGACCTGGTCATCGTCAACAGCGGGTGATCCGCAAAATGCCGCACCACGCCGGATGTGCGATCCAGCTCATTTTTCCCGCCTAACCCGCCGGATTCGCAATCCGGCGGGATGCAGAGAGCTCTCAGGGCGGTTTCGCAATCCGCCCGGCATCCCACCCCCTGAAATCTTTTGGGTGTGTCCAAAATGAGTTGGAAAGTTAAAATAATCCACATTCATGGGCGGGGCGCTTCGCGCCCGCCGCCAGCGCCGGGGGATGACGTCCCCCGGCTAGAAACAGCGCCCCTGCGGGGCTAGCCGGATTTATCCGGCGCTGTTTTGAAGCCCGGCGACTTCATCGCCGGGCGGACTACCGCCGGGCGGAGGAATTTCCCAGGTGCGACGCACTTACCGCAGGCTCAAGTGCGTCGCACCTTTCGGTCGCTGCGCTCCCTCGAAATGACGTGAAACCTCACGCCGCGGCGCTCAGCCGCCCCTCCTGCACCTGAAGCCGGTTGGCCGCGTCGAGAAGCCCGGACGAGAAATAATCCCAATCGGTGGTGGTGACAATGGCCTGCCTCACCTGGGGAATGACCTCCAGCAGCATGGCCCGGCGGGTCGCGTCCAGCTCCGACATCACGTCGTCCAGCAGCAAAATGGGCGCTTCGCCGCTGACCCGCGTCATAATCGCCACCTCGGCCAGTTTGCTGGCCAGAGCCGCGGTGCGCTGCTGCCCGCGCGAACCATAGGCCCGCAGATTTTGCTCTCCCAGATAAAAGCCCAGATCATCCCGATGCGGCCCGATGAGCGTCATGCCAGCGGCCATATCGCGATCCCGGCCCGCGTAGAGATGGGCCAGAAAAGACGCCCGGGCCTGTTCGGGCGTCAGGTCGGGATAAGAAACGCCCTGCTCCCGCAGCTTGGCTGTGCTGATGACAGCCCCCCGGCTCGCGGGCTGCCGGCCCGGATCGAAGCTGGGCAGATAGCGCAAATGCAGCCGCTCCACGCCGCCGCTGAGATCAAGATGCAGCACGGCCGCGTCCTTCTCCAGTTCGTGAATAAGCCACTGGCGGCGGGCGATGACCAGCCCCCCCGATTCCACCAGCTTTTCATCCCAATAACGCAACTGCGCCCCCGCGTCGCCGCTTCGGCCCCGCTCGGCCAGATTGCGCAGCAACGCGTTGCGCTGGGTGAGCACCTTCTGATAATGGCTCAACGCCCGGCAATAATCGGGCGACATCTGGCACAGCGCGATGTCCAGATACCGGCGTCGCTGGCCGGGCGAGCCCGACACCAGGTCCACATCCTCGGGCCGGAAGATCACCGTCCGCATCATCCCCACCAGATCCATGGCCCGCTTGTTCACCGCGTTGATGCGCACCTGCTTGCGAAAACGCCCGTTTCCCCTGCTTGGCAGCAGCGTGATGTCGATCTGATCCCGCTTCTCGCCCCGGGCCACCTCCGCGGCCATGCGGGCGAAGGGATACGGCTCATCCCGCACCAGCCAGCTCACCAGCTCCGCGTCGTTGCCGGCGCGCAACGATTTGCCCGTGGCCAGATAAACGATGGCCTCAAGCAAATTGCTCTTGCCCTGCGCGTTCCGCCCCTGAACGATGGTCAGCCCCAGCGGCAGATCCAGCTCCAGGCGGATGTAGTTGCGAAAATTGGTCAGCGAAAGATGGCGAAGATGCACGGAATCAGAAATCGTCGGGGGAGAAAAGCTGCGGCAGAGGTTCGATGAGGCCCGGATCGTCGTTGGCGGGGCTGTTGACCAGCCCGCTCACTGGCCACGCCTTGAGCATCGCCGCCGGATAAGGCGTGAGCAGCAACTCGCGCAGCGCATTCAGGTCTGCGTCAGGAGCCAGCCACAACTCGAACGCATCCTCCGGCAAGATGGCGGGCATACGGTCGTGCAGGGCGCTCACCAGCTCGTTGGGTTCGGTGGTGATGATGGTGAAACTCTCGATGACGCTGCCATCGGGCGATTCCCAATGCTCCCACAGGCCCGCGAGGGCCATGGGACGGCCATCTTTGCGGGCGATGAAATAGGGCTGCTTGCCCGCGCCGGTCTTCCGCCATTCATAAAAACCATCGGCCGGGATCAAACAGCGGCGTCGGCGAAAAGCCGCCCGAAACGCGGGCTTCTCGGCCAGAGTCTCGGCCCGGGCGTTGATGAGTCGGCTGCCCATGGTCGGGTCCTTGGCCCAGGCGGGGATCAGCCCCCAGGTCAGGAAAGTCAGCTCCTTGCGCCCGCTGTGAGGATGCCGCCGCAGCGCCAGCGCCGGTTGCGTGGGCGCGAGATTGTAGCGGGGCCGGAAAGCGGGCGCGGCCTCGATGGGCAGATGAAAAAGCTCGGCGATGGCCTCGGGCGACGACGCCTGCGAGAAACGTCCGCACATGGGATCACCTTTTGCGGATGGCGGCTTCGAGACAGGCGACGCCCTCATCGCCCACGGTGATGGCGTGCTGGGTGCGGGCGTCGATCTGGATGCGGTCACCGGGCTCCAGCATCACATCCTCATTGGTCTCGGGAAAATGAAAGATGGCCGAGCCGCGCAACACGTAAATCACCCTGGTGTAAGAGCGGGAGTGGAGGGAGTAATGATCGCCAGGGCCGTTGTGCCAGGTGAAGGGGGCCAATCCCTGCGAGCGCATCTCCGCCCGCAGATCATCCTCCCTCACATCGCCACCCCATTGCCAGCGATCAAGTTGATAAGGCATATCGTTCAACTCCTCGGAGCGTGTGATGTCGAAAAGACGATCTCTCCCATGCCCGCCACTTCATATCCCCCCAGCGCCGCCACGGTCTGGCGGAAATCCGCGGAGCGGATGATCTCGATCATGGGAGCCAGGAGCGGGCTTTCGTAATGCGCCAGGGGCATGACAAGCTGGTAATCCTCCTGGAAGAGGGGAATGAAGTCCAGGTCCAGGGCCCGGGCCGCAGCCAGAATGCCCAGTCCCGCGTCCGCAGCGCCGTTCTTCACGGCCGCGGCCACGGTGAGATGGGAGAACTCATGCCGATCATACCCGCGAATGGCCCGCGGGTCAATCCCCAGTCGGTTGAGGTGATAATCCAGCAGCAGACGCGTGCCCGAACCGGGCTGCCGGTTGACGAACGTCACATCCGGGCGCAGCAGATCCCGCAAATCGCGCAGCCCCCTGGGATTGCCCCGCTGCACCAGCAATCCCTGATTTCGGCGCACGAAGGCCATGACCGCCACCGGCAGATGGGCCAGATAGCGCTGGATAGCCGCGATGTTGTATGCGCCCGTGTCCGGGTCCAGCAGATGGCAGCCCGCGAAGTGCGCCTCGCCCCGGGCCAGGGCCCGCAGACCCTCCTCCGAGCCGGTGTGCAGCGAGCTCAGGCTGCGGTCCGGGCGGGCCCGGCGCAGCAGGTCGGCCAGAATGTCCAGGGCCAGATCGTGGCTGCCGATGTGCACGATGGTGTGCGCGATGGCCTCGGGCGGACGCAGCAGCGCCACCCGGGCGTAGGTCTCGGCCCGCACGCCATCCTGGCCGCGCGGGATGTGGATGACGCCATCGGCCCGCACCATGGTCATAATCGCGCCCGCGGCCTGGGGCAGAGGCCGGGCCACCGCGCCCCGATAGGTGTGCGCCACCATCACGTGCTTGAAATCATCCACCAGGGGATCAGACGAAACCGGGCGCGGGATGAGAGCCTGAAGCTCGGGCGGACGGGTGGCGGGTTGTCTTTGCCAGCTTTGCAGCAATGGCCGCACCACCTGCTCGAACGCAGTCATGGCGCTGACGGGAAAGCCGGGGATGGCTACGATGGGCTTGCCCCGGGCGTGGCCCAGGATCACCGAATGGCCCGGACGCATGGCTACGCCCCGCACATCCACCCGCCCCAATCGGCTGATGATGGCCTCGGCGTAATCCCGGGCGCCGCCGGCCGCCCCGGCGTTGATGACCACCAGATCGTGATCATCCAGGGCCGCGGCCGCCTGCTGCACCAGCGCCTCCAAATCGCATTCCGACGCGGGCGTCACGTTGACCATCGCGCCCCAATCCTCGGCCATGGCCGCCAGCACCATGCTGTTGAACTCGATGATCTGGCCGGGCGCAATCTGGGGGCTGGGCGGAACCAGCCGCGCGCCAATGGGCAGGATGGCGATGCGGGGGCGGCGATACACCCGCACCGTGGCGTGACCGCTGCCCGCGATCGCGCCCAGATCCTGGGGCCGCAGCCGCTGATTGGCCGGGACCACCAGCTCGGAGGCCACCATATCCTCGCCGATGATGCGGATGTGTCGCCACGCCCGGGGCGGACGCGTCACCACCAGCCAGTCTCCCTCGATCCGGGCCTCCTCCTGGGGGATGATGGCGTCGAAGTCCGGCGGCAGCGGGTCGCCCGTGTTCACGTAGCGGGCTTCTGCGCCCAGCTTCAGGCGGATGGGCGCGTCGGGCGAAGCCCCGCCCGCGTCCTGCGCCCGCACCGCATAGCCATCCATGGCCACCGCGTGATAATGGGGCGACGAAAGACGCGCCCACACCGCCACCGCGGTGACGCGGCCATGAGCCCGGTGCACGGGCGTTGTCTCGGCGGGCAATCGACGCAGCGCGCCCGCCTCGGTCAGGGCCTCGCGCCATCGGGCCAGCGCTTCATCCAGGGGCAAAGGCGTTGGGTTTGGCATAGGCGAAATTAAACGGAAACCCCCTTGTTACGTCATTCCGACGACCGCAGGGAGGAGGAATCTCCTCGCTTGCAAGGGGATTTCGATGAGCGTCCCAGGCTAGGAGCAGCGCACCTTCGGGCTAGTACACGAAGGCCGAAATGATTGAGGTGTGTCCAAAATGAGTTGGAAAGTTAAAATAATCCATTCATTAATGGGGCGCTTCGCGCCCGCCGCCAGCGCCGGGGGATGAAGTCCCCCGGCTAGAAACAGCGCCCCTGCGGGGCTAGCCGGATTTATCCGGCGTTGTTTTGTAGCCCGGCGACTTCATCGCCGGGCGGACGTGGCAAACGCTTCCAACCGAAATGGGACGCACCCAAATGATTGTATGGTTTGCTATGGTAATGCGCCGCGCCGGATGTGCGATCCGGCGCACTTTTCTCGCTCAACCAGCCGGATCGCATATCCGGCTGGACGCAAGTGCAAGCAACCATCCATCCAATGACTTACGCCTCCTTGTACTAGCCGGATTCATCCGACGCTGTTTCAGATTCCCCCTGCCGCCGCTTCGCTTCCTCGATGGACTTTTGCACGAAGGCCAGGAACAGGGGATGCGGGTTATCGGGCCGGGATTTGAATTCGGGATGGAACTGGCTGCCCAGCATGAAGGGATGATCCGCCAGCTCTGCGATCTCCACCAGCCGCCCGTCCGGGCTGAGACCGCTGAAGATCATGCCCGCCTCCTGGAAGGGCTGACGATAGGCGTTGTTGAACTCCCAGCGATGGCGGTGGCGCTCCTGCACCTCATCCACGCCATAGGCGGCATGGGCTTTTGTTCCCGGAACCAGCGCGCAGGGATAAAGCCCCAGGCGCATGGTGCCGCCCATGTTGGTGATGTCCTTCTGATCGGCCATGAGATCGATGATGGGGTAGGGCGTGGTGGGGTCGAACTCGGTGCTGTTGGGCTCGTCGTTGTGGTAAAGATAGCGCCCGAACTCGATGCACATCACCTGCATGCCCAGGCACAGGCCCAGGTAGGGGATTTTGTGTTCCCGGGCGTAGCGGGCCGCGATGATCTTGCCCTCGATGCCCCGATAGCCGAATCCGCCCGGCACCACGATGCCCGCCACCGTGTCCAGCAGGTCCAGGTGCTTGCCTCGCTCCAGGTCCTCCGAGCTGATCCACTCGATCTCCACGTCGTAGCCCTCGGCGATGCCGGCGTGGAACAGGGCCTCGCGCACGCTCATGTACGCGTCCTGCAGCTCCACATATTTGCCCACCAGGCCGATGCGGATTTTGGGTTTGGGCTCGTAGATGCGGCGCACCATGTCGCGCCAGCCCGAAAGATCGGGCTCCTGCCGCACTTCCAGCCCCAGGCGATCCACAAGATAATCGCCCAGGCCCGCGTCCTCAAGGGTGAGCGGCACTTCGTAGATGGTGCCCGCGGTGACCAGGGGGATGACCGCGCGCGGCTCCACATCGGTGAAGAGCGCGATCTTGTTCCGCACCTCCTCGTCCACGGGATGATCGGAGCGAGCGCAGATGACATCGGGCTGGATGCCGATGCCCCGCAGCTCGCGCACGCTGTGCTGGGTGGGCTTGGTCTTCAGCTCGCCCGTGGCCCCGATGTGCGGCAGCAGGGTGACATGGATGTAAACCGTGTTCTCCCAGCCCACGTCCTTGCGCATCTGGCGGATGGCTTCCAGGAAGGGCAGGCCCTCGATGTCGCCCACGGTGCCCCCCACCTCCACCAGCACTACCTCCGCGTCCGTCTCCTTGACCACCATGCCAATGCGGCGCTTGATCTCGTTGGTCACGTGGGGGATGACCTGGATGGTGCCGCCCAGATAATCGCCGCGGCGCTCCCGGGCGATGACTTCAGCGTAGATCTGGCCGCTGGTGACGTTGCTAGATCGGGTGACGTTGACGCTGGTGAAACGCTCGTAATGCCCCAGGTCCAGGTCGGTCTCGGCCCCGTCATCGGTGACGAAGACCTCGCCGTGCTGATAGGGGCTCATGGTGCCCGGGTCCACGTTGAGGTAGGGGTCCAGCTTTTGGCCCGCCACGCGGACGCCCCGGGCCCGCAACAATCGGCCAATGGCCGCTGCGGTCACGCCCTTGCCCAGGCCGCTGACCACGCCGCCGGTGACGAAAATGAATTTGGTCATCGCGTTTTCGCTCCAAAAAAGAAGAGACACGGAGATGGCCCTCCGTGTCCGGGGTGAAATCAAATGCGTGAGTGCAGGTGACGCTTTTGCATACGCAGGGATGATAGCATGAGGTTGACTGGCCTGTCAACGAGGCGCGAGGGGCATTAGACGTTATCGGGAATAAGAAGGTTGCTGCTCACGTCTGGCGTCATGCTGTTGCCGATAAAGCTCAATGATTAATGAACAATGATTAAAGGCTAAATCAGCGTGGTTTTCGCTTTAATCATTACTCATTGATCATTGTTTCGGGCATGTTTGGGCGAAGGGTTGATGGCTCACCTTGCCGCAGGTTATTTCGAACAACGTCTATTCACTCCCTCCCTTGCGCCATTCGGGCGGGCGTTCCATCAGCACGGCGCTGCGCGCTCGTTGCGCAGCCGGCGCGGCGGAAAGCTCTCGTCGGGCCAATGCCTCGGAAAGTAGGGAGATCACCAACGTGTTCATGCTGACGCCTTCCCGTTTGGCCTGCAACGCCAGTCGGGCGTGAAGACTTTTGGGGACGCGCTGAACGAATTTTCCGCTGTATCCTCCGCTTCCCGGCGCGGGGACGGGCAACCCCAGGTCTTCCAGCGCAGCGATGGTCTCGGCCAGTGCGTCGAACCCGTTGGCGATGGCCTCCTCTATCGTCTCGCCATCCGAAATACATTCGGAGAAATCGGGGAAGGAGATGAGAAAGCCGCCCCCTTCCTCCTCAGAAAGCGGGCGCACCTCGAAAGGATATTGGGTCAAATCATACATGCTCACTCATCCTGGACAAACTTGACGAATTTCTGGATGTAAATGGGTTTGATGGGCCGTCGGGCGGGAACAGGCAATGTCCTGCCATCTGCTCGAATGAAGACGACATGGCTTGTTCCCCGTTGCCGCCAGTCAATGCCGTAAGCT
>JALXAF010000074.1 GCA_026992375.1 Anaerolineae bacterium | reverse complement strand
GGGTCATCTGGACGGGAGGCGGGAGGCTGTCGGGGGTTTTGCGGGCCGGGGGTTTCGGGCGGTGTTTATGTCGAGGCATGGATGATGCGTGATGTGTGAGGCGTGAGGCGTGATGACTTTACGAATTACGGATGGGGAGGAGGAATCAGGTGCGACGCACTTACCGCAGGCTCAAGTGCGTCGCACCTTTCGGTCGCTGCGCTCCCTCGAAATGACGTAGGAGAGCCTATTGTCGCCATGATCGGCTGCTCACCACATAACGAACGAAAATAGAACGCAGAAGTAACTACTAAGGTCGGCCTGCTGAGCCAACGTTCAAGACAGCGTTCGTCAGTTTTGCAGCCTTGGCCGCTGGACTTGGCCCCCACCCCGGCCCTCCACCGCCAGTCGCTTCGCTCCTTTGCAGGGGAGGGAGCCGCTGGTTTGCAAAGTTTTTTGCAGAGAGAGAGAGGTCATCCCCCCCGCTTGCGGGGGGGGAGCAAGGGGGGGCCTGCCGCAGCAGAAGCCAAGTCAGCGAAAACAGACAGACAACCTTAGCAGTTACACGCAGAAACATCTGATGCACACAGATTTTCGCAGATTGTTTTGATTTTATCTGTTTTATCTGCGTAGATCGGCTTTTTCTGCGTCATCTGCGTTCTATTTACGGAACAGACGCCATGAGCGGCAGCACGCCGATAAGGAATGAAAATAGAACGCAGACACATCTGATGCCCACAGATTCTCGCAGATTATCCTGATTTTATCTGTTTTATCTGCGTAGATCAGCTTTTTCTGCGGCATCTGCGTTCTATTTACGAAGCAGTACCGCTGCGCCTTAGGTTTTCAGGAAGAAGCCGGCGTCGTGATCGTGGTCGTGGTGATGCCCGAGGTGGAGCCGGGCCTGTTCTTCGTCGAAGAGGTAGGGGTCGGGGTCTTCGTTGATGATCTCCACTTCGCCCTCCAGCGCGATGTTTTTGCCAAAGACCACGTCGCCGCGCACCACCAGTTTATCGCAATGCAGCAACGAGGGCGGGCCGTAGGGGAAGCGGGCGTCGAATTGATCGATGAGTTTGTAGTATTTCGGGTCCAGAGCCACCACCACGGTTTTTCCCGCCCGTTGGGGATGCAGGATGACCCGGAAGTCGTCGGTGAGGATGAAGGCGTCGGAGCGCACGGAGAGGAGTTCGTTGGTGGTCTTGACCGGGGAGAAGCGCGTTCGGGGCACGCGCAGGGCCTGAGCGCCCGGGAACACGGCGATGGCCGAGCCCATCGCGGTTTCGATCTGGTAGACAGGCGTGGAGGCGGGGTCGCGCGGGTCTACGGTCTTGCGGTTGCGGATCATGGGCAGGCCTAAAATCCCCTGGCGTTCGTCCATCATCCGCTTGAGGGTGGGCAGGTGGAACCAGAGGTTGTTGGTGTTGAAGTAGCGGTGTCGGGAGACGTCCTGGAACGCGTCCACGTCTGCGGCGGGACATTGCCCCGATTCCCGCAAGATGAGCTGGCCATCCCTTTTGCGCCGGGCCAGATGCCCGCCCTTGCGGTCGGCGGGCGTGCGGTCGGCCACCTCCATCATAAAGGGCAGCCGGTTTTCGATGAAGTGGCCCAGAATGGCGGCGTCCAGGGCCGCCCCTAAATTATCGGAGTTGGAGACGAACGCGTATTCGTAGCCGTGGGCCAGCAACGTCTCCAGCATGCCGCTGGTAACCAGGGCGGTGTAGAGGTCGCCATGCCCGGGCGGGGCCCACTCCAGGGCCAGGTTGGCGGGCCAGGAGACGGGCTCCAGGGTGTCCTGGCGCACTTTGGGGGCTTTGTGCTGGACGAAATCCAGGGGGATGTCGCCGCCCAGGTCAGGATAGCGGCGCAGCCAGGCCAGGGAATCGGCGCGAGTGCTGAAGCTGTTCATCAACGCCAGGGGGATGCCGTGGTGCAGGGCGTGGAGGACGATGACATCCAAAAAGGTGAGATCATCTTTGACGGGTAGTAAGGATTTGGCTTTTTGCAGGCCCATGCTGGTGCCCAGGCCGCCATTCAGTTTGATGAAGACCGTCTGTGCAAGATGCGCTTCGCCCAGGCGGGCCAGCCGCGCGGGCAGGCGCTCGGCGTCGGGCAGGTCGGTCACAGGCTCGATTTCGCTTTCGGGGATATCGCCCGTCTCGCCTGCAACCAGTTGGGCGTAGTAATGCCGGAAGGTGTCGATGAAGAGCTGGGGCAGGTTTTCGGCCTGCATCCGGGCGCGGAAGGGGGCGAAACGCTGCTCGATCTGTTGTGCGGTGGGATGGTCGCTCGGTTGCATAATCGGTTGCCGTTGGAGAAAGTGGGAAGAAAGGATAGTAGCACCTTATCAGTGATATCCTTACTCGCCAGGCAAGAAAATATCTCACGCAAAGACGCAGAGTCGCAAAGGGAAAAAGAGGCAAAGGAAAACTTAGCGCCTTGGCGACTTTGCGTGAGATCAGCTTTTTGGCTCCGGCTGTC
>JALXAF010000073.1 GCA_026992375.1 Anaerolineae bacterium | reverse complement strand
AGCCCGTAATGCGTGATTCGTGATGCGTGACGACCTCACGCATCACGAATCGCGCCCGTTGCAGATTCGCCCAACGTGGGATTTGCCAACCTTTCAGCAACCAGCGATCATTCTATTTTCATAGCAGGCGACACGCGCGGTGGCGCGCCGATACCGATGAAATGAGAACGCAGATGACACGGATGCTTCGCAACGCAGATTTTCGCAGATTTTTTCTTTATCATCTCCGTTCATCCGTTTCAATCTGCGTCATCTGCGCTCTATTTACGGAACAGTCTATTCCGCCAGCAATGCCGCGACTTTCTCCACATCTTCCCACGCGACCACCGCTGGCATACGGCGGAAGCGTCGGTCGATGCGCTTCATCAGGCCCGCCAGCACCTTGCCCGGCCCGAATTCGATGAATGTCTCGTTGCCCTGGCCGATGAGATACTGCATCGACCTGGTCCATTGCACCGAGTTCTGCAATTGCCCCACCAGCTCCTGGCGGATGGCGTCCACATCGGTGAGGGGCTGGGCGGTGATGTTGGCGATGACGGGGAACTGGGGCGGGCGGATGTGGGCCTGGGCCACTGCGGCCGCGAACGCCTCCTGCACCGCGCCCATCAGCGGGCTGTGCGCGGCGATGGAGACGGCCAGCCGCACGACTTTGCGGGCTTTGGCTTCGGTGGCCAGCTCCATGGCCCGGTTCAGCGCGCCTTCGTCGCCCGAGATGACCACCTGGCCCGGGCAGTTGTCATTGGCGATGACTACGGGCCCGCTGCTTTCGGCGCTGGCCTGCTGGCAGATCTCGGCGATTTTGCCGGCGTCCAGGGCGATGATGGCGGCCATGCCGCCGGGCGCGATCTCTCCGGCCAGCTTCATCAGCCGACCGCGTTCCCGCACCAGGCGCAGCGCATCAGCGAAGCTGAGCGCGCCCGCTGCCACCAGCGCGCTGTACTCGCCCAGGCTGTGGCCCGCCGCGGCCGCGGCTTCGATGGGATGTCCGAGCTGCTCCTCGACGGCACGTAGCGCGGCCACGCCCGCGGTGAGCAGCGCAGGCTGCACGTTGATGGTGTCGGTGAGCGTGTCTTCCGGGCCCTCGAAACAGAGTTGAGAGAGGGGGAAGCCGAGGATGTCATCGGCCTGCTGGAAGATGGCCGCGGCCGCGGGCGAGTGGGCGACGATGTCCGCGCCCATGCCCACTTCTTGCGAGCCCTGGCCGGGGAAGAGAAGGACTGGTTGGGTCATGGGTTTTACTCCGATTTCGATGAGTGGCATTCGGGAGTCAGTAATCAGTAAACAGTTGAGATGCGTTGGCGTCGCGGTTGCTTGTCCCGGTTTGGAGATGCGAGGTGTTTTTTGGGAACAAAACCCGCCAGATTGCATGAATGTTCACAAATTAAATCGGCAATAGTGGCGTTTGCCACGTCCGCCCGGCGATGAAGTCGCCGGGCTACAAAACAGCGCCGGATAAATCCGGCCAGCCCCGCAGGGGCGCTGTTTCTAGCCGGGGGACTTTATCCCCCGACATTCTTTCGCGGAATCACGACAACACGCTGCCCGCGCCCGGGTCCCAGCCGATGCTGGGCGCGCCCAGCAGGCCGCGGATGCGGTGCAGGATGTTGAAGGCCACGTCCTCTTTGCTCATCAGAGGCAGACGATCCACCGCGCCATCTCTGGTGAGGATCAGCACCCGGTTGGTGTCCACGCCAAAGCCCGCGTCGGGCGCGGTGACGTCGTTGGCCACGATCATGTCCAGATTTTTCTTCTCCATCTTGGCCCGGGCGTTGGCGATGAGATCATCGGTTTCGGCCGCGAAGCCCACCACCAGGCGGGGCAGGCCCAGTTTCCGCCGCTTTTCGCCCACGGCTTTCAGCACATCGGGCGTGCGCTCCAGGCGGATTTCCTCACTCCCGCTCTTTTTCAGCTTGCGTTTGTGGGTGATCACAGGCCGAAAGTCGGCGATGGCCGCGGCCGAGATGAGAACGTCGGTTTCGGGCAACAGCGTCGTCACCGCATTCAGCATATCCTCGGCCCGTTCTGCGCGAACCAGATTCACGCCCATGGGCGGGGGGATGGTCATGGCGCCGTATATCAGATTCACCTCCGCACCCAGGTCCCGAGCCACTTTCGCCAGGGCCACGCCCATCTTGCCGCTGGCCCGATTGCCCATGAAGCGCACCGGGTCCACCCACTCGCGGGAGCCGCCGGAGGTGATGGTGATGCGCAGGCCCGACAACGGCCCGGTTTTGCCCAGGAGCAGGCGGGCGTGCTCGACGATGGCCGCTGGCTCCGACATGCGACCCACGCCCGAAGCGCCCGAGGCCAGCCGCCCCGCCTCCGGCCCGACGATGGTCGCGCCCCAACCCTTCAGCCGGGCCAGGTTGGCCTGGGTGGCGGGATGCTCCCACATGTTGGTCTCCATGGCCGGGGCCAGGAGCATGGGCGCGCGGGTGCTAAGCGCGGTGGCGGTGATGGGATCATCCGCGATGCCCTGGGCCAGACGGGCCATGGTGTTGGCTGTGAGGGGCGCGATGACGAACAGATCGGCCTCGTGGGCCAGGGTCACGTGCCCGATCTTCTCGCCCTCGTAGAGCTGCCACAGGTTGGTGACGGGCGCGTGGCCGCTCATGGCCCCGAAGGTCAGGGGCGAGACGAATTTCTGGGCTGCATCGGTCATCAGCACCCGCACATCGGCCTGGGCTTTGACCAGCCTCGAGACGATTTCGACCGATTTGTACGCGGCGATGCCGCCGGTGACGCCGAGGAGGATGCGTTTTTCTGCCAGGATATTCATGGGCGTTTATCAGTGAAGTCTTTACCGACTGGGTAAGAAAATGTCTCGTGCAAAAGCGCAGAGCCGCAAAGGGAAAACGGGGCAATTGCTGAAGAAATTGGCCCCAATCATCCTCTTTTGCCACGAAGACACGACGGAAACGAAGACGCGAAGTCATTCAAAAAAGATTCGGAGGACGTTAGCAGTTGCCTGCGCCCACACATTTTACTGCCAAACGCCCCAACGCGCCACCAACCCATGTCCGGAATCTGGCGTCCTGCGTTACGTAATTTGCAGGTCAGAGGGCTCCTTGCCCTGCAATGCGCCAGCCGAGATCGCCGTCCCCCAGCAGGATTTGACATTGAACGTAAAATGTATTAGAATATGAGCATTCATTTATATTTTTCTTGCATCACCTGTTCCCAAAGACGCCCGCTGCGGCGCCACTGGAAAGAATCGCTTCACGTCGCTTTCGCTGAGACAAGATCATGTCACAAGACAGACTTACCATTTGCAATGATGAAAATCCGGACTCCGCCGCGGCCCGAGCAACTGCCGAGTTGTTGCTGCCCGAAGACGTCGCCGTTCGGGTTGCAGAGATGTTCAAGGCTCTGGCCGACCCCACCCGGGTGCGCATCATTGGCCTGCTGGCCCACGCCGAATTCTGCGTGGGCGATCTGGCCCGCACGTTGGGCATGACCCAGCCAGCGATCTCGCACCAGTTGCGCGTGCTGCGCAACCTGCGCATCGTGCGCGGACGCAAGGAAGGACGGCGCATCTTCTACACCCTGATGGACGAGCATATCCACGATCTCTTCGACCAGGGCCTGGCCCACATCCGTTTCGGATGACAGCCATTTTTTATTTGACTAATCCAATAAACGAATGTTCATATAATCATCAATTTCAACGAAGAGAGAGGCCCTATGCCTGTTCAATTCCTGTTTTACGCCGCAATCCTCGTCGGTTACGCGTACATGCTGCTGATCATCTGGTCCATCATCACACCCGAACGCCGCATCTGGCCTCCGGGCAAGGTCGTCTGGAAGATCGCACTCTCCTGGGCGACGTTCTATCTGGGCGCGGGCCTGGCTGTGGCGCTGATCATCCTCGATTGGAATTCGTGGATTATCCCGCCCGAAATCCGTTTCGGCGTCGGCGTTCCTCTGGCGATGCTGGGCCTGGGGCTTCTGGCCTGGAGCGTCCGCACTCTGGGTCTGACGAACACCCATGGCGTCCGGGATGGTTTCGTCGCCCGCGGGCCCTATCGATTCACCCGCAATCCCCAATACCTGGGTGACATCATCATGATCGCGGGTCTCATCCTCATCGCCAATTCCGTGATGGCGGCCGTTGTCAACACGATCATCATCTTCAGCTTCGCACTGCTGCCAATCGCCGAGGAGCCCTGGCTGGAGGAGCAATACGGCGAAGACTATCTCCGCTACAAATCCCAGACGCCGCGATTCCTGTAACCATCCCACCACTCCTTCGCTTCCATCATGACCGAAAAACTACGACTCGACCTCCCCCTGTTGTTGCCCGACATCGACGAAGGCGACTCCTGTGTGACGTTGCTGACCGACGAGCTTTCTCACACTCGCGGCGTCTCCGAAGCGCACATCGTACAAGAAAACGGCGCTGCCATGCTGTGCCTGCATTATGATCCCAACCTGGTTTCGCTGGGCAAGATCGAACGGCTGGCCCAAGACGCGGGCGCCCGCATCAGCCAGCGCTACCGCCACGAGACCATCCCCCTCTCCGCCATTCCCGCCGCAGACGCGGCAGCCTCGTTGAGCAAGGCGCTGGCGGATCTGCCCGGAATGCTGCACGCCAACGTCAACTACGCCGCGGGCGTGGCTTATGTGGCCTACGACAGCGAAAAGCTGAGTCGGGCCGATATCGAAGCCGCCCTCCGCAGCATGGGCGTGCAGCCTGTCAGCGTCCCGGAACATCGCGAGGCAGCGGTGAGCGAAGAGGAGCATGAACACGAGCATGGATCGGCTCCGGCCTTTCTGCCCCACTGGATGCAGGAGCGCTGGACGCTGATTTTGGTGGCGCTGGCGGGCGTATTCTTCCTCATCGGCTGGGCGGGCGAGCGCTGGTTTGGCCTTTCTCCCGAAATCGCGCTCCTGTTCTACGTTCTGTCCTACATCGCGGGTGGGTATGACATCGCCACCCACGCCATTCCGGCGCTGTTTCGCGGCAAGTTCGACACCGATGTGCTGATGCTGGCCGCGGCAGCGGGAGCCGCCATCCTGGGAGAATGGGCCGAGGGCGCTTTTCTGCTCTTCCTCTTCAGCCTGGGGCACGCGGGCGAGCATTATGCGCTGGATCGGGCGCGGGACGCGGTCAATGCGCTGGGTCAGCTCATGCCCAAAACCGCGCGCGTCAAACGGGGTGACGAGATCATCGAAACGCCGGTCGCGGCGGTGCAGATCGGAGACATCGTGGTGGTGCGCCCGGGCGATCGCATTCCGGTGGATGGCCGGGTGGAGCAGGGCGCGGGCTCGGTGGATCAGAGCCCCATCACCGGCGAAAGCGCGCCCGTTCCCAAAGGGCCGGGCGATGAGGTCTTTGCCGGGACCATCAATCAGGAGGCGACGCTGGACGTCCGGGCCACCAAACTCGCCCGAGACAACACCCTGAGTCGGGTGATGCAGATGGTGGCCGAGGCTCAGAGCCAGCAAAGTCCCACCCAGCGCTTCACGCAGAAATTCACCGCCTGGTTCGTGCCCGCCGTGCTCATCTTCGTGCTCTTGGTCATTGTCGCGCCGCCGCTGCTGGGCTGGATGACATGGCGGGAAAGTTTCTATCGGGGCATGTTGCTGCTGGTGGCCTCATCGCCCTGTGCGCTGGCCATTGGCGCGCCTGCGACGGTGCTGGCGGGCATCGCCCAGGCCGCTCGTGGGGGCGTGCTCATCAAGGGCGGCGTGCATCTCGAAAATCTGGGAGCCGTCAAGGTGATGGCCTTCGACAAAACCGGCACCCTCACCAGGGGTCAATTCCAGATCATCGACATCATTCCTCTGAATGGCGCCAGCCCGGAACAGGCGTTGAGGCTGGCCGCGGCCGTGGAGCAGCAATCCAACCATCCTCTGGCCCGGGCCGTGGTGGAAGCCGCCCGGGAGAAGCAACTGGAGCCGCCCCTGGCCGGTCAGGTGGAGAACATCGCCGGGCGAGGCGTGCACAGCGAAATCGATGGCGACACCATCCTGGTGGGATCGCCCGCGCTGGTTCGCGAGATGGCACCCGCGGCCTGGGATGAGACCATGCGGCAATTGCTGGTGGAGCTGGAGGCCCAGGGCAAGACCACCATCTGGGTAGTCGCGGATGGACGGATCATCGGTGCGCTGGCCCTGGCCGACACGCCCCGTCCCGGCGTGGCGGAGATCATGGCGCGGTTGCAAAAGCTGGGCGTGCGGCGACTGGTCATGCTCACGGGAGATCACCAGCGGGCCGCGCAAAAGGTCGCGAGAGAGGCGGGCCTCACAGACGTGCGGGCCGAACTGCTGCCCGAAGACAAGCTGAAAGCCATCCAGGCGTTGGAGGCCGAGGAGGGGCCTGTCGCCATGGTGGGCGATGGCGTCAACGACGCGCCGGCGCTGGCCACGGCCACGGTGGGCGTGGCTATGGGCGCTGTCGGAACCGCAGTGGCCCTAGAGACCGCCGACGTGGCCCTCATGGCCGATGATCTGAGCAAGCTGCCTTTTGCAGTCAGCCTCGGCCGCGCCAGCAGACGCATCATCGTGCAGAATCTGGCCATCGCCCTGGGAGTCATCCTCTTGCTCATCGGCGCCTCGCTGACGGGCGTTGTGGCGTTGAGCGGCGCGGTGGTTTTGCATGAGGGCAGCACTATCATCGTCGTGCTGAACGCGCTGCGCCTGTTGCGTTTCAGGGGATGAGCCAGGACGCGCGACCCGAGGTTGTGCGCCTTACTTCACCTGGATCACATCCAGTTGCAATTGATCATCGGGTTGAGGCGCCCCTTGCGCGTCGAGCACGGGCGAAAGGCGATCCCCCGAAACAGGATCGTAGAAACCAATGCGTAGCGGATACTCGCCCGACGGCATATCCGCGGGCAGTTGCACGGTGTAATCATCTCTGAGGATTTCGCCCGGCTGCCACGAGGTGGTGCTACGCTCGCCTCCCAGGGGAAAATCATCGCCTTGGGCCGCGGGGCGGCTATCCGGGCCGATGAGATGGACGAAGACCTTCCATGAGAGGGGCGTGGTGGATTCCACGCGCCAATAAAGAGTGAGGGCCAGCGAGCCGCCCGGGGTGAGATCGCCAGCGATGGAATAGCCCAGCAAACGGGCCAGAGGCGGACGCCCGAAGCTGGCGTCCACCTGGTGTTGGGGCTGCACATCGATTGGCGCAGCTTTTTCTTCCCGATCGAAAATCTGCACCCAGCCCATGATTGCCCGGGCGTCATCGATGCGCACAATGTAATCGTAACGTCCCGCGACGTTCGATGGGACGACCAGGGTGACAGGCAGGCGCACAGGCCCATCTCCAGCGGGAATGATGACCGACGTCTGGGCCAGCGCTGGATCGCCCAGCATCACCGTGAGCGTCGCATCGGCAGGCAGGGCGTTGCGCTGGATCGTGATCGCAAAATGGGCGAGATCGCCGGCCTTCACCCGCCACAGAGGTTGTTCCCAGCCGATGACGCGGAGCCAGGGCGTGGAAAGAGGCTGCTCCGGAGGCGGTGGCGTCCACCCTGGAGCCAGGGCCAGCAAACGGTTGGCACGCGCCGGAGTGCGGGCGAAGAGGATGACGCGCTTCGAGCCGAAGCGCCATTCGCGCCGGACCAGTGTGTGCGCCGCCAGCCATTTTTCTACCAGTTGATCATGATCCGCGCGCAGTGCGTCCTCGTTGAGTGTCAGCCAAAAGCCCTGGTGCGTTTCCCACAGGGGAGCCAGCCAATGCTCGACGCTGGCCGGGTCTGCATCCTGCCCGTTGGGCCAGCCCTCAAAATCGCGGGGCCAATGATACGCAAACACAGGCCAGGGATGATCGGTGTGGAGGAAAACGATATCGCCTGGCTGAAGATGGGCGGCCAAAGTCAGGGCCACAGACTTGTAATCGTCGCGCAGATAACGGCCAGCGTAATAGGCCCGCAGGCTTATGCCCTGTCCCAGTAGCATGAGCGCGATGAGGCTGGCGGTCAGGGCTAAGCGCCCGCGCGGCCGCGGCAGTCTATCCACCAACGCGAAGAAGGCCCAGGAGGCCAGCAGATAAACGGGCGGCGTGAAGGGAAGTAGGTAGCGGGCCTCGGGCTTGGGCGAATATCCCAGGCTGCGGGGTGTGGTGGTGGCGAACCAGACCACCGCGAGCGGAACCGTTACCGACATGATCAACAACAGAACGCCATCGCGTACGTCCGGCCGCCGCTGTTGTAGCCATCCTGTGATGACGCCAACAGTGATGAGCAGGCTTGCCGCCAAAATCAACACACGAAACCGCTCGACATGGAGGGATGCGCCCGTTAGCAGCAAAAAGCCATAGAGATTCAGGTAAACCGCGAGATCGAAAGGCGTCTGCTGCACCGACCATGTGCGCATGC
>JALXAF010000072.1 GCA_026992375.1 Anaerolineae bacterium | reverse complement strand
TCGGAAGGCTGCCCGGCGACATCCGCATCGAAAGCGAAAACGTAAGAGTTTACATTCCCATCACATCGATGATTGTGATCTCCCTGGCTTTGAGTCTGCTGCTGGGGATCATCAACCGTCTTTTCGGCTAAAAACGTCAGCGCCCTCCCCACGCCATGCCCACGCCCCGAGATAACGACGTCTGGCTCGAACAATTGAGCGCGTCCGGCCCCGAACGAGACGCGGCCATCCAGGATCTGCTATCCTGGCTGCAAAAGCGTCTCTTCTTCTATCTGCGCGATCGCAGCGATCTGCGTTCGCTGCACGATGGCGAATTGCAGGCCATGAGCGCGGATTTCGCCCAGGACAGCGTGCTCATCATCCTGCAAAAACTGGATCAATTCGAAGGGCGCAGCAAGTTCACCACCTGGGCGGCCAGGATCGCGGTGCATCAGGCTCTGGGCGAGTTGCGCCGGGCCCGCTGGCGCGACGTCTCGTTGCAGGCCGTCACGCAAGATGGCGCGTTCGAGCCCGACTTCATGCGCCGGGATGAGACGTCATCCCCCGAGGAGGAGGCCATCCAGCAAGAGGCGCTGGCTGTGGTCATGGACGTGATTCAAAACGAGCTCAGCGAGCGCCAGAGTCGGGCGCTTTACGCCAGGATGGCGCTGAGGATGCCTTCGAGCGTCCTGGCCGAAGAGCTGGGCGTCAGTCATAACACCCTCTACAAACTCATCCACGATGCGCGCAAACGCCTGAAGGCCCGGCTGCTGGCCCGGGGCCTCAACCCCGAAGATATCCTCGCTTCTTTCAAGTAAGAAAACCCGCACTCTCCGCGACAAAAGATATGAACGCCCCCCAGAACACACATCGCCCCGACGCCCACGAACTCTGGCGGAAATTCCTGCGTATGCTTTCACTCACTCGCGAGCGAGAGCTGACATGCAACGAAGCCCAGGCCCTTCTCGATGTCTACGTCGATCTGGAACTGGCGGGCGAAAATCCCCAGCAGGTTCTGCCCGATGTGGCCCACCACCTGCGCATCTGCCCCGAATGCCGGGAGGAGCACGACGCCCTGCTTAAAATCCTGGCGGAAGACGCATCTTGATCTGATTTATGCCACATCGGTGCTGTCGAGCGCTGTCAAGGTGTAGCGATGTCGGCCCGGCGCGACCGCTTCGAAGTAGCTGGTCGGGCCATACGTCATCAGCAGATGGAAAGACTCGGCGGCCTCGACCCACACCTCCAGGCCCGCGCCCCCCTCTTCTCCCCGCCACAGCTCGCCCCAGGGCGTGCGCAAATGCTCATGCGGCCGCGCCTGGGCCACGCGCCACGAGACCAGGCGCTCTTTTTCATCGATGGTCAAAACCTGAGCAGACAGGTCGCGAGGGGCGTTCATCTTCTCGAAAATGGAGTCATAACGCAATGGAACTGAAAGGCAAGACCGCATTGATAACCGGCGGCGCGCATCGCATCGGGCGGGGGCTGACTCTGTCGCTGGCCCGGGCGGGATGCAATCTCATCCTGCATTATAATCACTCGGTCGACGCCGCCCAAGCCACTGCTGACGAGGCCCGGGCCATGGGCGTGCGCGTCCTCCTGCGCCAGGCCGATCTCAGTCGTCTGGATGACGCCGGGCCTCTCTTCGCCGATCTCCCCGCCGATCTGCCTCCGGTGCAGATACTCGTCAACAGCGCGGCTATCTTTCCCAAAGACACGATGGCGGATATGACGGTGGCGGGGTGGAGTCAGACCTTCCGGGTGAATCTGCGCTCGCCCATCCTGCTGACCCAGGCGTTTTATCGGGCCCTGCCCGACGACTGGCCCGGAGCCGTGGTCAACATCACCGATTGGCGCACCGAACGTCCTTATCTCACCCATTTCAGCTACACCGTCTCCAAGGGTGCGCTGGACGCGTTCACCCGCACCGCTGCCATCCAGCTCGCGCCCCGGGTGCGGGTCAATGGCATCGCCCTGGGAGCCATGCTGCCGCCCGAGGGAGCCAGCGAGGCCTACTGGCAAAGCGTGCTCGACACCGTGCCTCTGGCCCGCAGCGGCGGAACCGAAGTCGCCGCCGACACTTTGCTCTATCTTCTGCGCAACGACTTCATCACCGGCGAGATCATCCGTCTCACCGGCGGCGCACACTTGAAAATGTAAGGACTCGCCATGACTGACATCTCTCACCTGGATCAGGTATTCATCAAAGACCTGCTGGTGCGCGGCATTCTGGGCATCAATCCCGAAGAGCGCACCAACCGGCAGGATATCGTGGTCAACGCGACCCTGTGGGCCGACACCCGGCCCGCGGCCCGCAGCGACGATATCGCAGACGCGGTCAACTATCGCACTGTAGCCAAGGCCATCATCGATTACATCGAAGGAGGCGCGCCCTTGCTGGTGGAGCGTCTGGTGGAGGAGATCGCTCGCATCTGTTTCGAGACCGACGCCCGCATCGAAGCCGTTGAGGTCTCGGTGGAGAAACCGGGCGCGCTGCGATTCGCTCGCTCGGTCGGCGTTGGCATCTTCCGCACCCGCGACGAGTTCTTCCCCGATGCCTGAACGCGTGCTCATCGCCCTGGGTAGCAACATCGAACGGGAGCGGAATCTGCCCCGGGCCATGGCCTTGCTGCGTCGAGACAGCCGCTGGCGGGTGCTGGCGGAAAGCCCCATCTACGAAACGCCGGCGGTGGGCGGCGCTGCGCCCCAGCCCGATTATTTCAACGCGGCCGCGTTGGTGGAAAGCAATCTTGCGCCAAGGGATTTGCGGCGGGCGTTGCGCCACATCGAGTCCCGGCTGGGTCGAGTGCGCATCCGAGACAAATTCGCTCCCCGCACCATCGATCTCGATATCGTCCTCGTTGAGGGCAAACAACTCCTGCTCGATGGCAATCTATTGCCCGATCCCGATATTCTCGATCATCCCCATCTCGCGTTTCCCCTGGCCGATATCGCCCCCGATTGGGTTTATCCCGGAACCTCCCTCACCCTCAAACAAATCGCTGAACGGTTGTATCCTTCAGCAAAGGAGATACGCAAAATGGCGCCAGCCATGAAAGAAAAAATCAAAAGCCTCAGCCATTACGGGTCGGATCAGGTGTTCGAGGCTGAAGAAGACGAAGTTTACGACCCCGAATTCGAAGACCTCATCCGCCAGATCCTCGTGCGCATTGGCGAAGACCCGGAGCGAGAAGGACTTCGGCGCACGCCCCTGCGCGTGGCCAAAGCCTATGACTTCCTCACCAGCGGCTACACCACCACGGTCGAAGAGGTGGTGAACAACGCCGTTTTCAGCGATAGTTGCGATGAAATGGTCATCGTCAAAGATATCGAATTCTACTCCATGTGCGAGCACCACATGATCCCCTTCTTCGGGCGGGTGCATGTAGGCTATCTGCCCAAAGGCAAGGTTATCGGCCTGAGCAAAGTGGCCCGCATCGTAGATGTCTTTGGCCGACGCCTGCAAATTCAGGAGCGCATGACCAATCAGATCGCCGACGCCATGATGGACATCCTCTCGCCCATGGGCGTGGGCGTGGTGGTCGAGGCCAGCCACCTGTGCATGATGATGCGCGGCGTGCAAAAACAGAACAGCTCCACCATCACCAGCGCCATGCGCGGTCTGTTCAAAAAAGACCCCCGCACCCGCTCGGAGTTTATGAATCTAATTCGAGAGCAGTGAGCAGTGTTCAGTAAGGCAGTTTTTAGTGTTCAGCCCTTGTTGCTACATTCCGACGACCGCAGAGAGAAGGAATCTCCCCACGTACGACGCACTTAACACGGGCTTTGACCTGACGTAACACCGAATCGATGCCTGGCCTGATGCAACGCGGCTACCGTTCGTGGCAAGTGCATCGCACCTTTCGGTCGCTGCGCTCCCTTGAAATGACGCGAAATCTCACGTAGAGGCGCAAAAGCCGTCAAGGATTCTTTGCTTCTTCTTTCCTTTGCGTCTTTGCGTGAGATCTATCTTCAAAGCTGGCTCGCAGAGCATCGGCCCTGCGCCAATCACGCCAGGCGCAGATTTGGGATCACGTCCATGTCCAGGCCCGCGCGTTCGCCCGCCACAAAGCGATAATGCCCGGCCGCGGCGATCATGGCCGCGTTGTCGGTGCAAAGATAGATGGGGGGGACCGAGACGGGGACAGGGGCGCGCTCGCGCATGGTCTGGCGCAGAACCGCATTGGCCGAGACGCCGCCGCACACGCAGATTTCGCTGATGCCGATTTCCTCCGCGGCTCGCACCGTCTTCTCAACCAGCGCGTCCACCAACGCCCGCTGGAAGGAAGCAGCCAGATCCGCCACCGTCTGCGGGGGCAAATTCTCGCCCGGGGTCAGCTTGCGACTGGCTGATGAATCCCGCCCCTCGATGCGCTGCACTTCTCGCAGCACCGCGGTCTTGAGGCCGCTGAAGCTGAAATCGTAGGGATTTTTGGTGCGGGCCCGGGGGAAGCGAAAGGCCCGCTCATCCCCCGACTGGGCCGCGTTCTGGATCACTGGGCCGCCGGGGTAGCCCAGGCCCAGCACTCGGGCCACCTTGTCGAAGGCCTCGCCCGCGGCGTCGTCGATGGTTCCGCCCAGACGCCGATACCGCCCATGCCCGGTCATCAAAATCAGCTCGGTGTGTCCGCCGCTGACGATGAGCACCAGCACGGGGAAATCTTTATCGGGATTGTTGCCCTCGACCTCGACCCAGTTCGAGTAGATGTGACCTTCCAGATGATTGACACCCACCAGGGGAAGATCACGCGCCCAGGCCGTGCCCTTGGCCACGTTCATTCCCACCAGCAACGAGCCAGCCAGGCCCGGCCCCCGGGTGACCGCCACCGCGTCCAGATCGTCCCAATCGACGCCCGCGTCATCCAGCGCCTGCCGCACCACGGGCATGATGGCCAGTACATGTTGGCGGGAGGCCATCTCGGGAAACACGCCGCCATACTGCCGGTGTAATTCGATCTGCGAGGCCACCACGTTGCTGAGCATGACGCGGCCATCTCGCAGCACCGCGGCCGCGGTCTCGTCGCAAGAGGTTTCGACGCCCAGAATCAACGTCATGCTCCCAACCCTCCTTCATCTTCCTTTGTCATGCGCAGTTGGGTCAACTCCAGTTGCGCCCGCTCGCCGCTATCGGGCAAATGGCGGGCTCCGGCCAGGGCTTGGTGATAATAGTGCTCGGCCTCGTCCAGATTGCCCTTCTGATAAAGATGTCGGGCCAGGGCCGCTGCGACGGCGGGGTCACCCGGACGCTGCTTTAGCTCCCGGCGCAGGCGTTGCTCCTCCTCGTCACTCTCATCGGGCGGGCTTAGCGAGACGCCCACATCCAGCGCGGCCAGATGCCCGGGCAGCGCCGCGGCGTATCGCACGATGGCCCGGTTCCGGGGCAGCAAAATATCCGCTTCGCGGATGACCCGGGCGCTGAGGAGAGTCTCGCCTCGCTTCGGCGCATCCACATGCAGGGTGAATGTGGATGCCGCCGCGATCATCATACTCAGATCGCGCACAGTATCCCCCACACGGATTTGATCCAGCAGCAAAGGATAGGCGCTGAGATTGCGTATCTCCAACTGCCCATCCTTCCAGCGCCAGCGCAGGGTGGCTTCCTGTCCCGCGCCTTTTTCGGGCCGCAAGCGCACCTGAGTCTGGTGCGAGACGGGCGTTTGGGCCAAAAAGAGGAAGTAGCGGGAATAAGCCACCAGAATCCCCTGATGCCGGTGCAAGAAATGATTGGCGAAATGCCGCACCACCACCTGCTTGCCCAAATTGGCGTCCAGCATGGCGTTGACGTTATCGCCCGCGTAGCCCACCAGCAATTTGCGATGGGTGCGGGGGATGGAATGGAAAGTCGCCTCGGGGAAAGGCCTTCCCCGCAAGTGCATCCACAAGGCGATGACCCGTTCGGTGAGCTGGTCAATCCATTGGCCCGGACGCCGCCAGCGACGTTGTTTCAGCCACGGCCCCGACACCGCATCCATCTGATGCTCGCGGCGTTCTCGATCCTGCTTGCTCAGCTCATCCTCAAAGCGATAGATGGCGTTCAGCGCCCGCCATTCCGCCTCGTAATGCAGATAGGTGATGGGCGCGGGCGGCGTAGGCCCCGTGGCCGGCAGCGCATACTCAAGGGTGAGACCGTCCGGATTGATGCGCAGCACGCCCGAGCGACGTGTGCCATCCTCCCGCTCCATATTGACGGGAAAGCCATCCAGCAGACGAATGGCGCGATCGCGCCGACGCCGATGCAACCCAATGAGCGTCAGCGCCGCCAGCGCAATGAGCGCAACGGGCGTCGCCAGGATGATGAGCCAGAAAAACAGTATGGCAAAGGTCATCAGCATCTCAGCCATCGGTTTGCTCTTCCTCCTGATAGGGTTCCAGAAATTCGATGAGCACGCCGTGGGCGGCTTTGGGATGCACGAAAAAGCCCATGCCCTCGGCCGCGGGGATGCACTCGTTGTTGATGAGCTGTACATCCCGGGCGGCCAGCTCGGCCAGGCTCATCGCCACATCGGGCACTTCCAGACAGATGTGATGCAAACCCTCGCCCCGTTTGGCCAGATATTTGGCCACGCCCGAACTCTCGGTGATGGGCGAGATCAGCTCGATGGCGCTTTCGCCCGTGGGCAGGAATGCGATCTCCACCTCCTGCTCGGGCATGACCAGGCGCTTGCTCACCGTCAAACCCAGCTTGTCGTGATAGGTGTGAATGGCCTCGTCCAGATCGTTGACGACGATGGCGACGTGATTGATGCGGGTGATGTTCATAGCACTCTCCTGGAGCTATCGACAGGCGTCAAACGTCATCCTGCCGTAACGATGTCACAGCTCATTGCAGGACGTTTCTCCGCCGACAACCGCCTGACGTTTGACGTTTGACGCATGACGTGGGTTAGCATAAAAGGCCAAGGTTGCTTCGGCGGACGTTCTCTCACCGTAGCCAGCATGGTTACTCTTCCTCCTCTTCCTTCCATCGATACCCGCAGTCGTCGCACACCCACTCGCCTTTTTTGAAGGGAATGGGCATACTCAGCAGCATCATGGAGAGGAAGGAGAGGCGGTAGTTGTATTTCTCGTAGTGGACGTTGGTGGAGCCGCAGTTGGGGCAAACGACCACATCCTCTTCGATGAATTCGACCTGTGCGCTTTCGGGCAGCTCTTCGAGATCGGTCACCTCGTCCATCTCTTCCAGGATTTGTTTGGCCCGCTCTGCGTCCTGCTCCCGCACCACCACCTGAATCCAGCCCAGCGCGTTGGCGTAGAACCAGTTGGCATTGATGGTCTCGTAGTTCTTGAGGAAGACGGGGATGCCTGCGGCCTCCAGCCGGGCCTTGATCAGGTCGGCCTCGGTGGTGTGAATCACCGTGCGGATGACTTCCAGATCGGGCAGGGGGCCCTTCGGCTTCTTTTTTTGCTCGGGCCTGGGCGCCGGGCCATCGACCAGGGGCGTTCCGCAATCCAGGCATTTCTCCACCCGGTCTTCATATTCGGCCGCCACGCCAAATTCGAGGAAATAGGGGCATTCGGGATTGGGGCAGTGTTTCATGCTATTCCTCCGGATCGGGAACGATAAAGAGCTCCAGGTCGGGGTCCAGGCCCGCGGCCGCAGTGTCGACCAGAATTTGCTCCAGCGGTATCTTGATGTATTTGCCGTGAGCGATCACAGCCACGCGCCCGTCCGCTGTAATGAGCTCGCCTTCGGCCTCGAAAAGACGCCGGGTGTCGCGGGTGAGACGCCCCACCACCGTCAGCATCTCGCCCAGGGGCACGGGCTCTCGATAGCGGATAGTCAGCTCGGCGGTGACGCCCCAGGTCTTGGCGTCGCCCCACACGGCCCGACCCAGGGTTTCATCCATCATCGAGGCCACCACGCCGCCATGCACCCGGCCCGGGTAGCCCTGATGATGATCCGCGGGCAAAAAACGCCCCACGCAGGTGACGTCATCCACCTGGTAAAAGTGGGCGTGCAATCCGGCGGGATTCTCGACCCCGCACACAAAACACATGCGAGAGCTGTACTGCTTGTCGGCGGTTTTCTGGTTGATGTGGTCGTAGGGCGTTGTCATGATACGCTGGGTTCCTCGATGCGAATGGCGCTCAAACGGCGTCGCCGGGCGCAGTCGCAGGTAATCTCGCGGTTGCGGTCCGAGAAGACTTCTCCACCCAGCATTATAGCTCACCCCACGCGAAGCATGAAACATGAAACAGCAGCAATTTCAAATTTGGTCCGGAGACAGGCCCCCTCCCGGCCTCCCCCCGCTTCGGCTGCGCCTTGCAGGGGGAGGAGCCCATCGCTTTGCCAATTTGTGTAGCAGATGAGCATCTCCCTCCCCCGAACACGAGCGCAGCGAGTATCGGGGGAGGG
>JALXAF010000071.1 GCA_026992375.1 Anaerolineae bacterium | reverse complement strand
GGGATGAGGTTGACGTGCGCGGTCTTCAGGGGTAGCAGCAAATCCGCCAGCAGATGCGCCTGCTCCACCGAATCGTTGATCCCCCGCATCATCGCATACTCGAAGGTGACGCGGCGGTTGGTTTTCTGCTGATAGCGATGTAACGAGGCCATGAGTGCGTCCAGGCCATAGCGCCTGTTGATGGGAACCAGCTTGTTGCGCAGGCGGTCGGTGGGCGCGTGCAACGACACGGCCAGGCGGATGGGGAAGGGCTCTTCGGCCAGCCGGTCGATCTTGGGGATCAGGCCCGAGGTGGAGAGGGTGATGTTGCGGGCGGAGAGGGAGAAGGTCTTGGGGTCGGCGATGGCCCGCAGCGCCTGCATGGTAGCGTCGTAGTTGGCCAGGGGTTCGCCCATGCCCATGACCACGATGTTGGTCACCCGCGTGGGCCGCTGTACCGCCAGCCCCTCGCTGTCCGCGCTCTCCTGCCGCAGCCAGCGCTCGAACCAGTGCACCTGGGCGATGATCTCGCCCGGGCTGAGGTTGCGCACCAGCCCGCCTAGCCCCGTGGCGCAGAAGGGGCAGCCAATGCCGCAGCCCACCTGGGTGGAGATGCACACCGTACGCCGCTTGTCATAAAGCATGAGCACCACCTCGATGGTGCTGCCATCGGGCAGGCGGAACAGGGCCTTGCGCGTCTCCCCCGCCTCGTCATCCACCTGCACGATGAGTTCCAGCGGGTTGATGTATGTTTCCGCGGCCAGGCGCTGGCGCAGCGCTTTGGGCAGATTGGTCATCTGCGCGGGATCGGTGACCAGGTTCTTGTGCAGCCAGTCGTAGATCTGATTGCCGCGATATTTGGGCTGCTCCCAGGATTTCATCATTTCCTGGAGCTGCGGGCGGGTGAGGTCGAGGAGGAGGGTTTTATTGGGCATGGTTTTAGTGGGCAGTAATCGGTAAGGGTCTGTCCAAATGAGTTGAGAGAAGCGCCTTTCTCGTATGTGTCATTCTGAGTAAAGCGGTTCTTTTGGATTTCAGGGGGTGAGATGCCGGGCGGATTGCGAATCAGGTGCGACGCACTTACGCAGGCTCAAGTGCGTCGCACCTTTCGGTCGCTGCGCTCCCTCGAAATGACGTAGGAGTGCGCATTTTTATAGCAGCAATTGGTGAACAGTGAGCAGTGCGAGGACGGGGGCTGAAGCTCAATCGATCTCCGTTTCCAATATCGTGATTAGCACTTTGCTCGAAAGAATTTGCCGTATATCTTCATTGTCAATTGTTTCGACATACAATTCAAAGGCTTCCTGGATGTTTTGCATCACTTCTTCCAGGGTGTCGCCCTGTGACAGACAACCCGCAAGTTGTGGGACATAGGCGTAGTAGCCATCTTCGCTTTTCTCGATAACGGCCGTTGCTGTCAGTGTCACCATCATTTACTCCTGGTTTTCGACAGGATTCGGGTCGGAGAGGTAGGCAGTGAGCAGGCGCACCACGTTCTCCACGTCGTCCATGTCGATCATCTCCGCGGTGAGGTGGGTGTAGCGGCTGGGGATGGAGATGGCGCCCGTCATCATGCCCGAGCGGGCCGCCTGCATGGCCGCGGCGTCGGTGGAGCCGAAGGGCAGCACCTCGAGCTGGTAGGGGATGTCGTGGACCCGGGCCACGCGCTCCAGGGCCCGACGCACGCCGGGATGGCTGATCATGCCGGCGTCGGCCACCTTGATGGCTGCGCCACCGCCCAGCTTGAGGGCGATGGGATGTCTGGGATGGGGCGTGTCGCCGGTGGGGGCCACATCCACCGCCAGGCCGATGTCGGGCTCTCGACCGAACGCGGCCACCCGCGCGCCCCGCACGCCCACTTCCTCCTGCACGGTGAAGGTGAAGATGACGTCGTGGGGGGAGCTTTCCAGGCGCTTCATGGTCTCGATGAGCACGGCGCAGCCAATGCGGTCATCGAGGCCGCCGCCCAACAGCCGCTGGCCCAGGTCATCGAAGGGCCGCACAAAAGCGGCGATGTCGCCTACGCCCACGGTCAATTCTTCCTTGCTGCGGGCGCCCACATCGATGAACCATTGGCCCATGTCGGGGATATCCTTGCCCCCGATCTCGGCTGCCGCGCCGCCATCATGGCTGATGACGCCGATGACGCCATTGGCGAAGCGGACGCGCGTTCCCAGCAGCGCCTTGGGCGGGATGCCGCCAATGCCCGAAAATCGCAGGAAGCCCTCCTCCTCCACCTGGGTGATGATGAGGCCGATTTCGTCCATGTGCGCGGCCGCCATGATGCGGCGGCCCGAGCCATCGCCTCGCTTCAGCGCGAAGAGATTGCCCATCGCGTCCACCTGGATGTCATCGGCCAGGGGCTCGACATGCTGGCGGATCAACGCCCGCACTTCATCCTCGAAGCCGGAGGGGCCATAAGTTTCGACCAGTTGTTTGATCAATGCTTTCATAGAGAGACTTGCTCCAGAGTTTGAAGGGTTGCTTTCACCAGATC
>JALXAF010000070.1 GCA_026992375.1 Anaerolineae bacterium | reverse complement strand
CCTCTGGTTGGCTGGTATCACTGTCACGGCATCCTGGAAGAGATCGACGCCATGCAGCCTGTGGATGACGTCACCGCGGCTCTGGAGGCGGCCCTGGCGAAACGGGGCGTAATGGTCTGAAAGCCGCGTCCCGTCCCGTCATCCAAATCGATCCACTTCGCAGCCATCCAGCGGCAATGATGGAGGCTGCTCCTGCGCCAGTTCGGCTACGAGTCTGCCGGTGATGGGACCCATCGAGAGGCCCAGCATGGCGTGGCCCGTGGCGATAATTAGATTGCTCATCCGCCTGCTGCGCCCGATGTAGGGCATGCCGTCGGGCGGAACCGGGCGCAGGCCCTGCCACACATGACCCGCGGGCTTCTTTTTGGGCAGGATGAGGTACTCGCGGGCCGCCTTGCAGATGGCGTTCACCCGCCGCTGGTTGACGCCCGCGCTCATGCCCGAAAGCTCCAGCGTGCCCGCAAAGCGGAGCGTATCGCCCATGGGCGTGGCCACCGCGTTGCGTTCGCCAAAGATGACATAACGTTTGGGCGAGGGCTGGGGCCGGGGGATGGTGATGCTGTATCCCTTGGCGGGCTGCATGGGAAGATGAAGCCCGAGCTGGCGGGCCAGCGCCGTAGACCATGCGCCCGCGGCCAGCACGACCTGTCGGGCGTGAAAATTTCCCCGATTGGTGCGCACCGCGGTGATGCGCCCGCCCGACGCAGTGAAGCCCCTGACTTCCGTTTCATCCAGAATGAGCGCGCCATGCCGCTTCGCTGCCTCGGCCAGACCAAATATGAATTTGTGCGGCGTGATGAAAGCGTCCTCCTGATGAAAAACACCTCCCTGCACCTCCGGGTGCAGCGTCGGCTCCAGCGCATGAATAGCGGCCGCGTCGAGGATTTGCAGCTTGAGACCGAAGCTCGCCATGTGCTCCGCCTGGACGATCCCCGCGGCCAGCCCTTCATCCGTGCGAAAGGCCAGCAGCCCGCCCGCCTCCTCGAAATCGCAGGCGATGTCCTCATGGGCGATGATCTGGCGATAGTGGTCGAGACTGGCCCGTTGCATGTCGCGCAAGCGGGGAATGGCCCGATCCAGCGCCTGCTGATTGCAGTAGCCCCGAAATCGCCACAGCCAGCGAATGAGATCCGCGTCGATGCGGGGTTTGATGTAGAGGGGGCTTTCCACATCCAGCAGCCATTTGAGCCCCTGGCCTAGCACACCCGGGCCGGGGATGGGCTCCGAATGATTGGGGCACAGCAGCCCCGCGTTCCCCCACGAACTGCCCGCGGCCACGGTCTTTTTGTCGATGAGCGTCACCGCGACGCCCGCCCGGGCCAGATAGTAAGCGGAGCTGACGCCGATGACGCCGCCGCCGATGATGAGGATGTCTGTCTGCATGGCGAATTCCTTTCCTCCAGGTGGCGGTGTGACGCCGGGCAAGCGCGTCGCACCCAGCCAATTGTGTTCAGGTTATTGCCGCCTGAATACAGCGACGGGGCATAGAAAGAAGCCGGAGCGGCCCGCGCCCTCCGGCTTCTTGTTGAGACGGTCGAGACGGCTGACAGCGCGTTTAGCTGAAGAAAGTCATCAGGCGGCTGGCCAGCATGATGTCGCCCTCGACCTTGATCTTGCCGGTCATGAAGGCCTGCATGCCGTCCAGGCGGCCCGCCATCATGTCCACGTAGTCCTGCGCGTCCATGGTGATCTTGAGGGTGGGGTTCTCGACGGTTTCGCCCTCTTCCACGGTGCATTGACCGTCCGCGATGCGGCTGGTCCACACGCTGCCGCCCTCGCCGGTGAGGTTGTAAACGATGGTGGCGTTCACGCCCGCGGCTTTGGCGGGGTTGAAGGCATTGGGCATGTCAGCCATGAGTCGGCGGATTTTGGCGTCGATGTCAGACATGGATAGGCGCTCCTTTTTGGGTGAAATGAATGAACGTGGATGGAGTTTTATGGTTCTTGAAAGGGACGTTATGCGTCAAACGTCAACCGTCAGGTCATGACGCATGACGTTTGACGTTTGACGAAATCGGCTTCCCGCGCCAGCCTGGCCGCGAGACATGTTTATTCGTATCGGCGGAGCTGTTGCTCGTGGCGCGTGCTATTTCAGCTCGCGCCGGGTGTAGCCGAGGATGCGGCGGGCGACGATGAGGGTGTTGATCTGGCCCGTGCCTTCGAAGATGTCGTTGATCTTGGCGTCGCGCATCCATTTCTCCACCAGAAATTCGCGGCTGTAGCCCAGTGGACCCAGCAACTCCACGCATTTCTGGGTAATGCTGGTGACGACCTTGCCCGCCTTGACCTTGGCCATGCTGGCTTCCAGGCTGTTGGGCTTGCCCGCATCCATCAGCGCCGCGGCGCGCACGGTGAGCAACCAGGCGGCCTTCAGGTCCGCTTCCATCTGCAACAGGTCCCGCTGGATGGCGGAGAGCTGGTGGTAGGGCGCGGCCTCGGGCACGGTGATGCCTTCTTCGGCCAGCTTGTCGCGGGTGAATTCCAGC
>JALXAF010000069.1 GCA_026992375.1 Anaerolineae bacterium | reverse complement strand
CCATGCCCATCAGAGCCTGAGTGCGCTCTTTCATCACCTGGGCGGCTTTGTTGGTGAAGGTGACGGCCAGAATGCGATAGGGCGGCGCGCCGATTTCGTCGATGAGGTAGGCGATGCGGTGGGTGAGGACGCGGGTTTTGCCGGAGCCAGGCCCGGCCAGAACCAGCACCGGGCCGTCCACCGTGGTCACGGCCTCGCGCTGGGGGGGATTGAGGGTGTGGAGGGAGGTCATTTGGGAATTGGAATTTGGGATTGCGGATTTGGGTTAGCGGCGGGAGCGTTTGTTGCGATTTGATTTGGCGGTGCGGCCGGAAGCTGAGAAGATCGCCAGCAATTCACCCGCCTCTTGTAGCAGCCATTGGCTTTCAGATCGAGGCCCAATGTTCGATTCATCGAATAATTCCTGCCAATACTGACTTTCACTACATTCCTTTTCAACGATACCCAGTTTGTGAATGAAGTCGTTATAAGATTCAGCGCGGTTGGCCTCGCTGTAATTGGCTCCGACCGATGCGCCAGCCTTCAACAACTGATAGCCCATGACTTTCGTTGCGGGCGTAGGTGGCAGGTTACCGACAAAGGCGATGATTCGCAGGGCAAATGTTTTGGTGCGCTGTTCCAGTTCTTTCTTGTCCATTTGTTTCCTCGCTTCAAGACTATAAATCCGAATTCCGAAATCCGAATTCCGAAATTCCTGTGGACGATTCATCGAAGAGTTGCAAGTAGCTGGCCCAGCGATGGGGATGGATCTCGCCCCGGGCCAGGGCCTCGCGCACCGCGCAGCCCGGCTCGGCGATGTGGGTGCAATCGCTGAAACGGCATTGGGGCGCGTATCGGCGGATCTCGGGGAAGTAGTCGGAGAGTTCGTGGGGGCGGATGTCCCACAGGCCCAGCTCGCGCAGGCCGGGCGTATCTGCAATGAAGCCGCCCGAATCCAGGGGATAAAGCTGAGCCCAGCGCGTGGTGTGTTTGCCCTTGCCCATGCGCATCACCTCGCCCACCCGCAGGTTCAGGCCCGGCTGAATGCGGTTGATGAGAGATGATTTGCCCGCGCCCGAAGGCCCGGCCACCACGGTGATGTGGTCCTTGAGATGCCTGCGCAGGGCGTCGACGCCGAGATTGCGGGCGGCACTGACGTAGAAGACCGGATAGCCGATGTCCTCGTACAGTCCAAACAGCTTCTCGGCCCTCTCCTCGCCCGTGAGGTCGATCTTGTTGATGACGATAAAGCTGGGAACTTCCGAGGATTCCGCGGCCACCAGGAAGCGATCCAGCAGAAAGAGATTCGGCTCGGGGCTGGCCGCGGCGAACACCACCATGATCTCATCCGGATTGGCCAGGATTACGTCCTCGATGGGCATGGTGGTGTTGGGGCGACGGCGGGAAAGTGTGGATTTGCGGGGCAGGATGTCGGTGATCAACCCCTCGCGCTTGTCTGGATCCGCCGGATTGATGATCACCCGGTCGCCCGCGACAATGAGGGTGGTGGGACGACGGCGGCGCTTGAGCCTGCCCGGCACCTTGCATTGCCAGCGCCCGCCCTCATCGGTGAGGACGTCAATGAAATCGGAATAAACGCGAAGAACGACGCCGTACATGAAACACACAGAAAAGTAGTGAGGAGGTGAGGATAAGAGTTTATCACAGAATGGCGGTAACAATAACAATAGCGTCGCTCTTCCGTCATTCGGCAACACACTTTAGAACCGAAACGAAAAGATTTTGCAAAACCTTGGCATCCTGTTTTATAGTAGCTTAACTTCCATTTCGGAAAGCAAGGACATCGTGACATCGTCCAGACTTTTTCTCTTCTAGGAGTGCCCCATGCTCACACTGGTAGAAAAAATTATCTTCGCAGTTCTGGTTCTGGCTGTAGTTTATGACGGCTATTGGGCGTTTTACAAGGTTTATCTTGTTGTCAAGCGCGGTCAGGGTGATTATGACGATGAAAACATCAGGCCGCGAATGTGGCGCGCCTTTTGGGAATGGGTGACGCTGCGCCCCATCTGGAAGACCAGGCCCGTGAGCAGCGTCTTTCACGCCATGGTTGCCTGGGGCTTCATGTTTTACTTTCTGGTCAATTTCGGGGATGTGCTGCAGGGATATTTCCCCATCAAATTCATGGGCGAGGGCTGGATCGGCAATGTCTACCGTCTTCTGGCGGATGTCTTCAGTGTGTCGGTTCTCATCGGCATGACTTATTTCCTGGTGCGGCGTTTCCTCGCCCACGATCCGCATCTGGAATATCGCGATAACATCAAGCTGGTGGAGAAAGTGAAACAGGGCGGATTGAAGAAGGATTCCCTCATCGTCGGCCTTTTCATCCTTTTCCATGTGGGCTTTCGCTTTCTGGGCGAAAGCTTCACCATCGCCCGCGAGGGCCATGACGCCTGGCAGCCCTTCGCCTCGGTGGTGAGCCAGTTCTGGGCGGGCCTGCCCGATACTACGCTGATCTTCTGGCGGCACGCTTCCTGGTGGATTGCGCTGGGCCTGATTTTGGCCTTCATCCCCTACTTCCCCCGCAGCAAGCACTTCCACCTAATCATGGCGGGCGTCAACTTTTTGGCCAAACCCCAGCGCAAGGCTCTGGGGGCATTGGAGCCCATCGATTTCGAGGATGAGAGCATCGAGCAATTTGGCGTAGCCAAACTAACAGATCTCACATGGAAAGGCATCCTGGATCCTTACGCCTGCATCATGTGCAATCGCTGCCAGGATGTGTGCCCGGCTTACCAGACGGGCAAGGAGCTTTCGCCCTCGGCGCTGGAGGTGAACAAACGCTATTTCATCAATGATCACGTAGATACGCTGGCTAGCGGCGGCGAGTGCGAGATCAATTTGTTGGATTTCGCCTTGACCGAATCGGCGCTGTGGGCCTGCACCTCGTGCGGGGCCTGTGTAGAGGTGTGCCCGGTGGGCAACGAACCCATGTTCGACCTCATGTACATGCGCCGCAATCAGGTGTTGATGGAAAGCGATTTCCCGGCCGAGCTACAGACCGCTTTCACGGGCATGGAGCGCACCGGCAACCCCTGGAAGCTCAGCGCCTCCGACCGCATGAACTGGGCCAGGGGCCTGGATATTCCCACCGTGGATGACAACCCTGATTTCGATGTATTGTGGTGGGTGGGCTGTGCGCCCGCTTACGACATACGAGCTCAATCCACGGCCAAGGCCTTCGCCAAAATCCTAAAGGAGGCGGGCGTTAATTTCGCGGTGCTGGGCGAACGCGAGATGTGCTGCGGCGATTCCGCCCGCCGGGCTGGCAACGAATATCTCTTCTTCGAGTTGGCCACCCAGAACGTGGAGACCCTGAACGAGGTCAAGGCCCGGAAGATCGTCACGACCTGCCCCCACGGCCTGAACACGCTATCCGCCGAGTATGGCGCTTTCGGCGGTGACTACGAGGTCATCCACCACTCGCAGATGATCGATGAGTTGCTGGCTTCGGGCAAGATCAAGCCCAAGCAAGAGCTGGACAGCACGGTCACCTTCCACGATCCCTGCTATCTGGGCCGCCACAACGGCATCTACGACGCCCCCCGCGACGCGCTCAACTTCGTGGTCAGCGAAACCGTGGAGATGGAGCACAGCCGCAATCTCTCCTTCTGCTGCGGCGCTGGCGGCGCTCAGATGTGGAAAGAGGAGGAGCCCGGAACCCAGGCGGTGAACATGAAGCGCTACGAGGAGGCGACCGAAACGGGCGCAAGCTGTATCGCGGTGGGCTGCCCCTTCTGCCTGACTATGCTTACCGACGCCTCGAAGGAGGCGGGCGAGGATGGCCTGGAGGTGAAAGACATCGCCGAACTCGTGGCCGAAACCCTGTAACCATTGAGAAAAATACGCTTTCGAAACCCGGTCATGGTTCATTCTCATTCAAAATGATCTTTACAATTTCTCCGTCAAACATTAAACGTCAAAAGGAGCCTCTTCGCCACGCTTTGACGTTTGACGCTTTACATTTGACGTGCTTTGCCAGGCGTTGATCACATGAAATTGTAAAGCTGCAGGAAAGACGATCTGAACCATGCCGAAACCCATAACTATTAAGATCGGCACCCGAAAACCACTAAGAGCACTAAGACACAAAAGCGAAAAGGAAAATTTATACATTTTTTCTTCGCGTTCTTAGCGCCTTTGCGTCCATTGCGGTTTGTCAACCGGAGTGCGTTAGCAGTCACCAAAGCCCTCACGCGTTCGTGGAGGGCTTTTTGTGCAGAAAGAGCCAGCGCCCCTGCAGGGCCAGCCGGATAAATCCGGCGCTGTTCTGTAGCGCGTCGACTTCATCGCCGGGAGGACGCGGCGAACGCCACGATGACCGATTTGATTTGTGAACATTCATCACTCACTCGCCCCCTGCGATAATTGCTCCAACCGAAATTGGACACATCCGTTTGATATCAATAAGCTCGAAGATGTGTCGTCTCCCCACCGATGATCGATGACGCCAGCGTCAAGTCAGTGCGTCAGCGATGCGGCTGCGGTCCAGGCGGATGAGCAGACGACGGTGGAGAGAACGGATCTCGACGGGAGTCTGGCCCAGGGGATCGCCATCCAGATGGTACGGCTGGGGCGGATTCGCGGCGATGGCGACGCTGCGCACCTGCCGGCGAATGAGTCCGGCGGTGCAACCATCGGGCGAAAGCGCCACCCGCGCTGCACCGTACAACAGTCTGATCTTCGATGCGTCGATGAAGACCAGCAAATCCAGCAACCCGTCGTCGATTTTGGCTCCTGGCGTGAGCCGAAAGTAGCGGGCGTAAAGCCGGATGTTGGAGGCGACGACCAGGGGGAATCGCCCCGTCAGGGTCTCGCCGTCATCCAGACGCAGGGTCATGGCCGCGGACGAGTAGGAGAGAGCGCCTTTCAGAGCTGTGAGTGCGTAGGAAACCAACGGCGCTCGACGCTTGAACGCCAGTTGCGATTCCACCTGCTCGGTGATGACCGCGTCCAGGCCCGCGCCCGCCCAGCACAAAAAGCTATGTCCGTTGGCCTGCCCCACATCCACCCGCATCGGCTCATTTTCGATGATGATGCGCGCGGCCCGGGCCGGCGCGTCATCATACACCGATTTTGGAAAGGGCAGACCCATCTCTCGGGCAAAGACGTTGCCTGTGCCCATGGGAATGACCCCTAATTGCACATCCGCCACCCCGCTGCGCAGCAGACCGTCCACCGCCTGACCGATGGAGCCATCGCCGCCCGCCACGATGACGCATTGGTATCCATCGAGAGCGGCTTTTTCTGCCAGGTCGCGGGCGTGGCCCTTGTATTCCGTCACCCACACCTGCGTTTCCCAACCGGCATTGGCGAAAGCTTCTTCGGCTCGGGCGAAGGCGAATTGTCGCTGCGGGCTGCCAGAGATGGGATTCCGGATGATAATGGCTTGCATGGGGGAATTCGGGCGTTGCCTGTTGGCGAAAACTCATGCTAAACTATAGTCGTTGCCCCCGTAGCTCAGTGGACAGAGCGATGGTTTCCTAAACCATGCGTCGCAGGTTCGAGTCCTGCCGGGGGCGTCTTTTGCATTGCACGCGCTCAGCTGGAAGAGGCCAAAGATAAACGCAAGGAATACAGCTCGCCGATTGCCGTAAACCTTGAAACAAACCTATTCCATGAGCTCAATCCTGTTTGGCGATGCGTCTTTCGGTCAGATAGCCGGTGAACGAAAGGGATGAGAGGACGACCGAAAGGACAATCCCCAGGTAAATCAGAGGCAGAATGCGGTCGGGCGATTCGCCGATGGGGTTGGCCGGGTGGCGGATGAGGGAGGTGCTGCGCACCAAAAATAGCAGGATGAATGCAAAGATGAGCAGAGCGATGGCGGTGAATTTGGGCTGATCGATCCACCATGACAGCACCAGAAAAACCGCGCCCACTGCAATCACCCGCAAGGTCATCTGGGTGCGCGGTTCGCCAAAGTCCACCAGCACGCCCCAGGCAATTTTAGCCGGAATCATGGAAATGAGAAAACCCAGCCCCCACAAGGCGAAAGCCACGATGCTCAAGCAGGTCATCCAAACGAACAGATTCTCATTCCCCAGCAGGTAGCCCGCGGCCGACAGCGCCGCTATGAGAAACACATACACCGCTGCCTGGGTGAGGGAACCGTGCGCAAACACCCAACGCAGGATGGTTCCCAACGTACGCTCGGGTGGCGTCAAAAACAGCAAAAGCAGCCAGAGCCCGGCGAAGAGGATGGAGAGAAGGAGGTAGGGGATTTTTCTGTCAAAGATCATAAGCTGATGTGATAACGTGATGGCCGGAGATCGATGACGAGAGCGTCTCCCAATCTTCCATCCCCGGTCTTCGGCCCGTTTCAGGAGAGACTGGGCGGAGCAAGATGGATTTCGTCATTCGCTAGGCTGGTGACCTTAACCAGGGAATAGACGGGCGCACCGAAGCGCGTCAATTTATCCCGTCCGTGCTCGAAGGTCTTTTCCAACACGACGCCAAAGGCCACAATTTCGCCTTGCGCCATGGTCACCAGATCGCCCAACGCGGCCAGGGTCGCGCCCTTGGCCAGGAAATCATCCACGATGAACACCTTGTCGCCCGGCTGGATGACATGAGAGCCCAAGAAAAGCTGCACGGGCCTGTTCTTGGTGCGGCTGAAGGAATCGATCACATGATAGCCGCCCTCGGGCAGGGTGATGGGGCGGCTCTTCTTGGCGAACACCACCGACGCGGGATGGGGCCATTGCTCGTTATTCACCGTCATGGCTGTGAACACCGCCACGCTGATGCCCGACGCCTCCGCGGTCAGGATCACATCGATGTGTTGATCGCGGACGATGCGGGCCAGCACCGCACCGGCATACGCGCTGAAGGTGTAGTCGATACGATGGTTTAGCAGGGTGTCCACATTTACGATACTATCGCCCACAGCCTTGCCCTGCTCTTTCACCATGGCGTTGATGCGCTCCAGTAGGTACACGATGACCTTCCTTGTAGCAGAAAGTGAAGAAGGAGAGGAACGATGCCCCGATTTTAGCACACATTTACGCCCCAGCCTATTTGTCGACAATTTCAAATTCAGGCGATTAGTAACCGTCCCCAAATTAGTCCCCGTTTTGCGTTTGCCGTGCGCTCGCCGAGTGATAAATATTCATAAGTTAAATCGGTCACCGTGGCGTTCGCCACGTCGCCCGGCGATGAAGTCACCGAGCTACAGAACAGCGCCGGATTTATCCGGCTAGCCCCGAAGGTGCGCTGTCTCTAGCCGGGGGATGAAGTCTCCCGGCGCTGGCGGCCACCCCGAGCCTATAAGGGGAAGTTATTTCTGGACGCTCACTTAGTGTTTTTAGTGGTTTCGGGTGATGACTTTAGTACACGCCCAGAAATTAGTTCCCTTTCCCAACCAGGCCGCCAGAGCTTCGCCCCCCGGGCCCTCCCCCCTGCCAGTCGTTTCGCTCCTTTGCAGGGGAGGGAGCCGCTGGTTTGCAAAGGCTTTTTTCAGACGAAGATGACATCCCCCGCTTGCGGTGAAACTGTGGGGCCTTCTCTCGCAGACGTGAAAACCTCAAAAAAGGAAAGTAGTTTTGGGACGGTTGCTTGGCGCAGCGAGATGGAGGAAAATGTCTCCATCTTCGCTTCCCCCACCGCCGGGCGATAAATTCCCCGGCGGTGGGGGAAGTCGTCTTGTCACATGCTGCCCAAAAGGCCCTCTCATCATTCTGGACCGCGCTCGGAAGATGCCAGTGGCGTTTACGGCGCTCAATCCGCCCAGTTTTCGAGGATCGCTTTGATCTCGGCCACGAACGCATCCGCGGCGGCCCCATCGAGAATGCGATGATCGAAGGTGAAGCTGAGATAAACCACCGGCCGGATGGCAATGTAGTCCGCGGGATCGGGCAATAGGGGATGCCCCTGGCTGACGACTACGGGTGCTTTGTGAATGGCTCCCACGCCCAAAATGCCCGCGTTGGGCTGATTGATGATGGGCGAGGCGAAGAGGCTGCCAGCAATGCCGTGGTTGGTGATGGTGAAAGTGGCGCCTTGGATCTCGTCGGGCGTGAGTTTGCCTGCTCGGGCCCGCTTCGCCAAATCGTTGACGATGCGACTCAGCCCTAGCAGGTTGTAGCTGTCGGCGTTCTTGATGACCGGCACGATGAGCCCGTCGTCGATGGCCGTCGCCATGCCGATGTTGATAGCCCGGCGCAGCACTATGCCCTCTTCGGACCAGGAGCTATTGGCATAGCGGTGCTTTTTCAGGGCCTGGGCCGTCGCCGCCACGAAGTAGGGTGTGAAGGTGAGCTTGACGCCATCCCTCTCGAATCGGGCCTTGTTGGCATAGCGGTGTTGCACCGCCCGAGTCATATCAACCATGAACACCGTGGTCACATGAGGCGAGACGCGCTTGGATTGCGCCATGTGATCAGCGATGAGCCTGCGCATACGGCTGAGGGGCG
>JALXAF010000068.1 GCA_026992375.1 Anaerolineae bacterium | reverse complement strand
ACAACGGCACCCCCTCCGACGCGTCCGACGACTTCACAGCCTGCACCATCAGCGGCCCGCTGGCGCCCGGCGCTTCGCAAAGCTGCGATTACACCGTCTCCAATGTGACCAGCGATGTCACCAACATCGCCACCGCCACCGGCAATCCCACCGACAGCAACGGCAACGACCTGCCCGACATCAACGACGTCTCCGATGATGACGACGCCGTTGTGACGTTGTACGCCAGTCTGGGTGACTTTGTGTGGGAAGACCTGGATGCGGACGGCGTGCAGGATGCAGGCGAACCGGGAATCGAAGGCGTCACCGTGAACTTGCTGGATGGTAGCGGCAATCCCACCGGCGATACCACGACCACCGACGCCACCGGCGCTTACAGCTTCGACAATCTAGAGCCCGGCGATTACTCCGTAGAGTTCGTTCTGCCCGCCGATTATCAATTCTCGCCGAAAGATGCGGGCGCTGACGATGTGGACAGCGACGCCGACACAACCACAGGCAAAACCGACGCCACCACCCTGACCTCCGGCGAAAATGATCCCACCTGGGATGCGGGCATGTACAAGAAAGCCAGCCTGGGCAATTATGTCTGGGAAGACAGCAACGCAGACGGCGTGCAGGATGCAGGCGAACCGCCGATTTCGGGCGTCACCGTGAAGCTGTACAAAGACGCGGACGGCGACGGCGTGGCCGAGCCCGGCGGCGATGACGGCGCCGCCATCGCCACCGACACCACCGACGCCAGCGGCATTTACGGTTTCGACAACCTGGATCCTGGCGACTACTTCGTCGAATTCACCAAGCCCAGCGGTTTCGACAAGGCCAGCCCCAGCACCCCTGGCACCGCTTCCGATCCCAGCGACAGCGACGCGGACGAGACCACCGGCCTCACCGACGTCACCACCCTCGAATCCGGTGAAAACGACCCCACCTGGGATGCAGGCTTCTACAAGCTGGCCAGCCTGGGGGATCTCGTGTGGTTCGATCTGGATGAAGACGGCGTGCAGGATGCAGGCGAACCGGGCGTCGAAGGCGTCACCGTCACTTTGAAGGATGCGGGTGGCAACACGGTAGGCACCACGACCACCGACTCCAGCGGCGCATACAACTTCGACAACCTGGAGCCGGGCGACTACACCGTGGTCTTCACAAAACCCAGCAACGACTGGACCATCAGCCCCAAAGACAATGCTGGCGACGACACCAAGGACAGCGATGCGAATACGACCACCGGCGAAACCGATCCCGTGACCCTGACCTCGGGCGAGAACGATCCCACTATCGACGCGGGAATGACCATCCCCTCCAGCTACACCATCACCAAAGAGAACACCACTGCCGATAGCGATATCGCGCCCGGCGATCCTGTCAGCTTCACCATCACCATCCAAAACACGGGCAAGACCTGGCTGGCTGTGGTGCCCGTTCAGGACACGTACGACACCAACTACCTGACCTACGTCAATGCAGATCCCGCCTCCGATGACAACAATGACGACGGCGTCATCGATTGGAGCGACGTCACCGGCTCCGGACAACTGGCTCCTGGCAGCAGCACCAGCATTATCGTAAATTTCACGGCCAAGGCTGCAACAGACCAACTGCCCAACCAGCAGACCGTCAACACAGCTACCGCCCACGACGTGGACGCCGATCCAGATGGCCCCACCGGGCCCAATGGCTCGATCGTCTCTCTGGACGACAAGTCTGACGACGCCCCGATCGGCATTCTGAACCCGGTGGGCGAACCCATGGGCGACTTCTCCGCCATGGCAGTGCGCAGTTCCGTGCAGGTGCGCTGGCAGTCCGAAAGCGAGAGCAACATCCTCGGCTACAACATCCTGCGCAGCGCCGATGGGCGACGATTCGAACAAGTGAACGCCGGACTCATCTTCGCCCGCAACGCCGGGGCGGATGCGGGAGCCAGCTATCGCTTCATCGACCGTAACCTCTCCAGTGGCGTTTACGTCTACAAAATCGAGATCGTCCACCTGGATGGGAGCGTTACACGCTACGGCTCCGCTCGCGCGAGAATCAAGGGCTTCTAACGCCAAACCCCTCCTTATCCTCCCTCCTTTCTCTCTCCAATTTCAGACCTCCCTGGGCAGAATCGCCCAGGGAGGTCTGGGTCTGCAAAAAACACCAGCCTCTCCACCCTGCAAATCAGGAAAAGCCCATGTTCGGAAAACGCATTCTTCTCTCCACCCTCGTCATAATGACCCTAGCGGCGCTCCTCACAGCCACCTATCTCACAACCTCCTCCCAGGTTTGGGCGTCGTCAGTCAGCAACGAAACCAACGCCGCCCAGACCAACGCCTCGCCATGGACGCCACCGCAGCCCAGCTATCGCATCATCATTGGTGAAGGCAAGCCCGAAGGGATGTATCAGATGGACTACACTTATCTCGCCAATGCTGGGTTGCCTGTCGATAGCATCGATCCACACACTTTTCGCATGTTCTGGTTGGGAGAGGAGATGGCCATTCGGGTGACGGGCGAGGAGGATGGCAGCTTCGATCCCGGCGACAGCATCCTCTTCTATGGTCGCAATGTGGATGATCTGTTCTACGACGGGCTGCTTCCGGCCAACAAATACACGGCAGAGAGTGTGTTTTGGCTAAGCTACGGTGGGGCCAACGGCAAACGAATGCCTCAGGTGGATGGCGCTCCCGGAGCGGCCCTGGCCGACGCATTTTCCCACAAAGTGCATCTCGAAGAAAACCACGTCTACCTCTCCACCCGCCCCTTTATCGAAGGCGAGGACCACTGGTTCTGGCGCAAGATGGAAGCCTATGGCGTGGGCAGCACATCGCGAGACTTCACCTTCGAAGCCCAGAACATCGCCACGGGCGTTTACACCGGCGATCTGACTGTGAAACTCATCAGCACCATCACGGGCAATGGCGGGCTCAAAGTGCATGAGCTCACCTTGTACGTCAACGGCAACCAGGTTTATCACAACAAAGGCGACTGGCAAGGGGACACTCTCTTCGTCGCCTCGGCGGAGGTTCCCCAGTCCTATTTTCAGAATGGCGTGAACACCATCACCATCAAAATAACCAATGACAATACCACTGGATTCATCGATCAAGTGTATCCCAACTGGATCGATGTTCATTATTACGATAGTTATGTCGCCGAAAATGACGCACTGGTGGTCACGAATGGCGCCGGGAGCAATCAACAATATCAGATCAACGGATTCAACGGTTCGGACATCGCCGCTTATGATGTCAGCGATTTAAAGAATGTGACTCAGATCATCAACGGAGCAATGAGCGGTTCGGGCCCTTACGCCCTGACCTTCGACACTAACGCATCCCGTTTGCTGACGCTGACCGCGGCCGCCTGGCAGACTCCCACCCGCATCGAAGCCGTCAGCTACCCCACCTCCAGCTACACTCCCGCCGACCTGCTGGATACGACCATCGACGCCGATTACATCATCATCACCCACCGCGACTTTTGGAACGCCATGCTGCCTCTGGCCGATCATCGCGCGACCGAATACAATGTAGTCATGGTGGACGCCCAGCAAGTGTATGATCAATTCAATGGCGGCATGATGTCCGCCGAAGCCATCCACGATTTCCTCAGCTATGCTTACTACAACTGGGCCACCCGCCCCACGTATGTACTGCTGGTGGGCGACGCCACCTATGACATGCGGAATTATCTGGGCAACAGCTTCCCCACCTATATTCCCGTCTACCTCAAGCTGGTGGGGTCGACAACCGGAGAGACTGCATCGGAGAATCGTTTTGTGACACTGGAGGATGATTCCACCTATGGCGATCGACTGCCCGATATGAACCTTGGACGTTTTCCTGTGAATACGCCCGCCGAAGCTCAAGCCATGGTGGATAAGATCATCGCCTATGAAAATGCGTCTTGCAATCCAGCGCCTCGAGATGTCCTGTTTGTGGCCGATGATGAAGACGGCAATCTATATTGGGATCTTTCCGATGGCGTCGCGGACGGCTACGCTGATCCCCCCACTAACACCGTCAAATATCTGCCCGACCCCTACACGCCTGTGAAGAAATACCTGGGCAAAGATTGCAATTACGCCTCCGACGGCAACGCCACCAGCGGCGATGAGTGTCGTCAACAAATTATCGATAAATTGAACGACACAGGCGCATTGCTGGTGAGTTATGTGGGACATTCCACCAAGGATTATTGGGCTGTGGAACAGGTATGGAATGAATCTGCTGTAGATCAACTGACCAACACCAACGCCTGCGAGCTGCCCGTGATGATCAATCTGGGCTGCGATGAAGGCTACTTCCACAACCCCACAGACTCTGCGGTCAGCGAGCACGGTGTGCGCAAAACCTCGGTGGGGCCAGTGGCCAGCATCTCCCCCACCTACTACGGCTTTCCCTACGGCCATGATGCGCTGGAAAAAGGCTTCTTCCTGGCCATATTTAATGATGACGTACAGCAAGTGGGCCGAGCACTGACCCTGGCCAAACAACACGCCATGGACGAAGGGTTCTCCACCGAGCCCGACGGTTACTTGCTCATGGGTGATCCCGCCATGAAGATCAAAACGGCAACGCCTCTGGGCGCGATCACCACCTCCATCGTCGCCGCCAACGGGGCAGTGCAGCTTTCCTGGAATTCGGTAGAGGGGGCCGTCCAGTACGATGTTTATCGGGCGACGGATGAGCCTTATTTCACGCCCACAGACCCGCCCTATGCCTCCGGCGTCACCTCCCCCTGGCAAGATCCAGATCCCAACGCCCTGGGCGATTCCACACAGAACCATTACTACACGGTCCGCGCCCGCGACGCCAGCGGCAACACCAGTGACGGGCCTCGTCAAGGCGAATTCGACTTCGCCCTGACGCCGGGCAATTGAAGCTGACGCGAGCGAGAAGAACCAGGAAGCCAGAACCCGAGAGGAAGGTCATCTCGGGTTCTGGCCCACTGCCTATCCCTTTATCACCCCCGCCAACACATCAACTCCATCCAATCCATGACTCGATTTTCCGTTCTTCTACTGACACTTCTGGCGCTGAGTCTCTTGCCGACCGCCACGCTGGCCGCGAGCCCAGACGCGACGGCCATGCCCTGGCAGCCCCCCGCTCCCGCCTTCAAAATCTTCATCGATCATCCCGGACTCTACCGGCTCACCTATGATGATCTGGCCGCAATCGGACTTCCTGTCGATGCACTCGCCCCCCGCACCTTCCGGATTTTCGAAGCTGGAAAAGAGGTCGCCATCATCGTGCAGGGTGAAGAGGATGGCGTTTTCAACGCGGGGGACGCCATCCTCTTCTTTGGCCGCGGCGTCGACACCCGCTACACCGATACGAACGTCTACTGGCTGACTTACGGCCAGGGAGAAGGCAAGCGTGCGATACGGCGAGCAGGCGTCGAAGATGGGGCGCCCCTGCCTGATTACCCAGCCCGGACGCGCTACGAGAAGAATCAAATTTACGTCTCATCCCTGCCTCTGGCCGAAGGACATGATCACTGGTATGGGCCTTCGATTCAGGCGGCGGGCCTGGATCATCCCGGATCCCGCACCTTCAACCTCGATCTCGACGCGGTGTCCAGCGCAGGCGTTGCTCGATTGGAAGCCCTCTTCGCCGGGAATGTCAACGGAACGCATCATCTGCGCCTGTTCGTCAACGAGCAACTTGTATATGAGAACTCCTGGACAGGTCGCACGCTTCACCCCGTCAGCGCCGACATCCCCCAAAGCATTTTGCACGATGGCTCGAACAGCGTCCGCGCCGTTCTTCTCAACGACACGCATGGACAGATATTTGACATGGTTTATCTGGATTGGGTAGAATTAAGCTACAAACGGCGGCTTGTCGCCCGCGACAATATGATCCTCTTTCAGGTGGATGAGCCCGGGCGTTGGCAATTCGACATCAATGGCTTCGATGAAACTGGTGCTCTCGTATTCGACGTAACTGATCCGACCAATATCCAGCAGATCACACCTGACGCGCCCGCGCTGGCCTATGCGCTCTATCTGCCCGTTGTGCAAGGCGGCGCGGGGATTGTGGCTCGAGGAGCGGACGAAATTAAAACGACGTTCCGGTTCGGCGATGACGTCATAACTCCCCGCCGCTACCTGGTCGTAGCTCCCACCGCCATAAGCGCGCCCCAAAACATCCTTGCGGACAAACCATCCGACTTGCAACACCCCACGCAGGGCGCTGATTACATTCTCATCACCCACCGAGATTTCTGGCAGGCGGCCCAAAGGCTGGCCGACTATCGGGCGGGCCAGGGCATGAGCATGGCAGTGGTGGACGTGCAGGACATCTACGACGAATTCAATGGCGGGCTGATGTCGGCCCAGGCTATTCACGACTTTCTGGCCTACGCCTATCAGCACTGGCCCGGGCCCGCGCCTCGGTATGTGCTGCTCATGGGCGATGGCACGTATGACATGCGCCATTACCTGCCCGACACCGCGCCCACCTACCTCCCGCCAAACCTCATCTTCCTGGACACCCTCATCGGTGAGGGTGCCAGCGACAATCGCTACGTCACCATCGTTGGCGATGACAACTTGCCCGACATGCACATCGGGCGCATGCCCGCCAACACCCTGGACGAAGCGAACCGCATGGTTTCCAAAACCATCGATTATGAGACAAACCCCACGCCGGACGATTGGAACCGGAACGTCCTCTTCGTCACCGATGACGATGATCGGGGCGAAAATTTTTACGAACTCTCCGATGAACTGGCCGACGGCTACGCCGATCCTCCGGACAACACCACCAAATTCTTGCCCGCCCCCTATCGGCCGCACAAGATCTATGCTGGCAAGACCTGCGATCAAGACAATCCCGACGTCTCAACGGAATGCAAACAACAGATCGTGGACGCATTGGAAGGCCCCGGCGCGTTGATCCTGAATTACATCGGTCACGCCACCAAAGATTACTGGGCCGCCGAACGCCTGATGGATCAGGCCGCCATCGAACGGGTGAACAACCAGGGCAAATGGCCCATCACCCTGGCCATGGCTTGCTCCGATGGATTCTTCCAACAGCCTCGCATCGGCGCGCAATCCTTCGCCGAAGCTAATGTGCGGGCCGCGGGCGGCTCGGTCGCCAGTTTTTCCGCCACCAGTCTGGGACTCACCAAACCCCACCAAATGCTGGAAAAAGGCTTCTTCCTGGCCTTGTTCCACGGCCAGGCGTCCACCTTGGGCGAAGCGACCACCGCGGCCAAGCGCTATCTTGTCGATCACGCACCGCAACAAAGGCATTATCTCGAAGTCGTGGATGCGTATATGATCTTTGGAGACCCTGCCTTGCGAGTGAATTTATTATCGTCCAATCACTGAAACCACTGTCGAAAAATTCTACCCACTTTCCCCAAGGAGCAAGAACCATGTCCCGAAAACAGTTTTCTCTCATCATGGCATTGGCTATCGTTGGCCTTATTGTGGTGGGCCTGGCGACCGCATTTGCAAGTCCTGGCGGCATCAGCACTCTGGGCGATTTCGTCTGGTTCGACGAAAACGGCAATGGCATCAAAGACGAAGGCCCCGAATGGGGTGATTCGGGCATCGATAACGTGCGCGTCAATCTCTATCTCGATGATGGTGATGGTGTTTTCGAGCCCGGAACCGATGACTCCCTGCAAAAAACAATGCTCACCGGCGACAATCCCGGCACCACGGAGGTGGAGCACGGCTGGTATGATTTCACCCAACTTGGCAACAGATTGGGCTGGTGGGTCGAGATTCCGGACAGCAATTTCGACCCAGGCGGTCCGCTGGAAGGTTATGAATACACCGGCAACAATGCAGGCAACGTCTACAATGGCCCGGAGCCCCGTTACGTGTACCTTAGCGACACCCTAACCGACTACAATGACGCCGATTTCAGTTACACCCTGAAGAATATTGTCTCAGTGGGCAACCTGGTCTGGTTTGATCCTGACAATGACGGCGTTTATGAACCAAATGACGGAGAAACGGGCATCAATGACATCAGTGTCTACCTCTTCAAAGACGCCAATGGCAACGGCATCCCAGAACCAGGCGGGGCGGATGGCTCAGCCGTCGCAACGACAAGAACCGCAAGTGCAACCTACGACAATGTGAGCCATGATGGCATCTATCAATTCCTGGATCTCACGCCCAGCGCTCCTGGAGATCCCACCACCAACTATTTCGTGGCGCTGTCCTCGGCGGATCTCGTCGCCAAAGGCTATAGCGCCAGCAGCACTGGATCATCCGCGTCCCCCCTGGATAACGAAGATCATGACGATGGTTATCCTCTTTCGAATACATTGTTAGACATAACCGGCTCCAACAGACCTGAAAGCATCAGCGCCAGCACTTATGTGGTGAGCAAGCCCTTCCCGCTGTATAAGGGAGCGCAGTCGCAGAGCATGACCACGACCGACTGGGGCGACGCCACAGG
>JALXAF010000067.1 GCA_026992375.1 Anaerolineae bacterium | reverse complement strand
ACGCGATCAAGGCCATCATGCGGGCGGGCGTTTCGCCCGAGGATGTGACCGAGGAGCTGGTGAGCCAGCATCTCTACACGCCCGATCTGCCCGATCCCGATCTCATCATCCGCACCGGCGGCGAGTTTCGGCTCTCCAATTTTCTCATCTGGCAGGCGGCCTACGCCGAGTTCTATTCCACGCCCACTTACTGGCCCGATTTCGACGAAGCTGAATTGCGAAAGGCTGTGGCGGTGTTCCAGCATCGGGACCGGCGTTTCGGCAAGATCAAAGACACCGAGAGGTAAGTCATGCTCAAGCAGCGCGTCATCTCCGCCGTCATTCTCATCCCCCTCGTCTTCCTTTTGGCCTGGCTGGGAGGCTGGTGGTTTACCCTCGCCGTGGCGCTATATGCTGGCGTTACAGCCTGGGAGCTTTTCAGGATGGTGGGGTTGAACGCGTTCGCCCGGCCGGTGATGTGGCTGGGCGTCCCTGTAGCCGGGTTGTTGGTGCTGGAAGGCGGCCTCCCGCAGGATCCCATCCGCTTGCAGGCGCTCCTGACGATTGTCATCCTCGTCGGACTGGCCGCTGCCTTGTTTCTCAACCACCCCAACGCGCCCACAGATCTGCTCATTACCCTGGGCGGCGCGTTTTACCTGGGCATGACGCTGCGTTTCCTGCCCCTGTTGCGCGAGCGGCAGGATGGGCTGATGTGGCTACTGGTGACTGCGGTCACTGTATGGGTGATGGATTCGGGCGCTTATTTCACGGGGCGGGCCATTGGCAAACATAAACTCTGGCCCCGCATCAGCCCCAAGAAAACTTGGGAGGGTTTCGTGGGGGGATTGGTCACCGGGGCCATGGCGGCGGCGCTGATGGCGCAATTCTGGCTGCCAACCATCACGTGGCGGGAAGGTGCGCTTTTGGGATTGGCGATCAGCCTGGTCGGGCCGCTGGGCGATCTCAGCGAATCGCTGTTCAAACGTCAGGCGGGCGTCAAGGATTCCTCCAATCTCATCCCCGGCCATGGCGGCTTTTTCGATCGCGTCGATTCCTTTATTTTCGCTGCGCCCGTGGTTTTTCTCATTGCTCAATTTGCAGGCTGGTAGGCGCTTCCAACAATTCCTGCAATTTCAGAATGCGTTCGTTTAGTTTGAAAATCGTATTTTTGAGATCGTAAGAGATGTAAGCGCCCGCAGCTTCCAGCGCTTCTTTTTCGCGATTTTTGTCGGCCAGTTGTTTGCGCAGGGCGCGCAATTCCTCGCATGTCTCATATCTGCGCCAGGCCAGCACATCTTGCAGCTCGTCCATCTCTCTTTCGAGATCGTCGCGGTTCTTTTCATAGCGGTGCAGACGCCAGGCACTTTTTTCGTCGAGCGCTCCCCGGGATTTGAGTTCATCGATCTGGAACATCACTCGCTGTAAGCGGCTTTTGAGCAGGGGTTGCCGGGCGTCGAGCGCTTCGATATCCAGGTTGCGATAGCGATAGAGGAGATGCCCGGAGGGTTTGGGCGGTTTTTCGCAGGACACGTCCGCGGTTTCGCCGTCCGCTGCATTTTTCCCTTTCGTCAGCTCGAAGATGACGCCATCGCGGGAGCGTAGATAGAGGGTGGGGGTGGCGAATCCGCGATCATCGGGGAAGGCGAGCAGACAGGCGTTTCGGGCCAGGGTGACGGCGATATCGACACGCCCGACCCACTTGCCCGACGTGAGGCGCTTGTAAAAGATCTCGCCGAAGAGCGCGGCGACATCATCCCGGATGGCGTATTGCATGGCCGCCACTGCGGGGATGCCCGCGCGCAGCGTCGCGGGAATCACGCCCCAAAAGCCCTGCTGCGCGGCCCCGGGCCCCACCTCGCCCGTGTGGCAGGCGTTGAGAACGACCAGCTTCAGGCCTCGATAGTTGCCCAACAGGGATTGCAGATCAGTGTCGGGAACCCAATCTTCGTCCTCTTCCGCAGGCAGATCATCGGCGCTGTTGAAGCGCAGGCTGCCGCTCACCGCGCCCGCTTCATCCTGCTCGAACTGTGCGTGTCCGATGAAGTGCAGGATGGCGTAATCTTTTTCGGCCAGTGCGTCATCCAGGGCTTGCAGGGGCGTTTTGCCCTTGAGAACGTCGTACGGAACGCCCGCTTTGTCCAGCGCGGCGCTGATGGCCCGCTCCTCGGCGTCGGTATCCAGGCCCGAGGCCCGAGGGATGACGATGAGCACCCGCGGCAATCCTTCCACCGTCAGCGACTTGATGTCGCCGTAATCCATGTCGAGAATCTGCCGCGTGACCAGGGTGTTGATCTGCGTGGCCAGAAACGCCCCGCGCCAGTGCATCATCTCCCAGGGCAGCCTCGCCACTTCGATGGCGGCTTCGTCGATGTTGAGGCGTAAGCGGAGCGCGTTCTCTTCGTTGGACTGCACCTGCTGCGACCATACGGCCAGGAATAAATCCCGTATCTGCTCCCGGAACAGGGCTCGAAACAGCGCGTCGCCCACCTCCTGGAACAACGCGGCGTCGGTGGTGAAGGGCTCCTCCCGTATCTGGAGCAATTTTTCCTGAAGGCCGTCGTCGAATAGCGCGTCAGCGTCCAACTGGCCTTTGGCCAGACCGCTGTCGGGCGTTTGCGCGGTGACGGTGAATTCGTCGCCCGCCTTGAAAATGCGGATGTCGAGATCGATGATGTTGGGGGAATGCTCGGGCATGGCAGCTCTTGAGGGAATTGTGAACGTTGTGGAATGGGCTGTATAAAAATGTGACGAACCGAGCGCAGCGGCCTCATCGGCGCCCGGCATGAGACCTCGGAGGTCTGCGCAGACCTCCGAGGTCTGAGGGATGCGCACCAAAGCCGTCTAAATTTGAAATTGCCGATAAGAAAATGTCTCACGCAAGGGCGCAGAGCCGCAGTTCAATTGTACAAGAACTTGGGCGTAACGGCTAGCGGGTGTTATGCACTTTGGCCGCGCCAAATCGCGTTTCCATGTCATCCGCCCGTGGAATTCGCCGTTGATAACGCGAATGCGGCAGATTTGGCGCACCTGCGCAGACTTCGGAGGTCTCGGCAGACCTCCGAAGTCTTTAGCCCTGCGCGAAGCGCAGATAGACGTCGAAATCGCATCTCCCCGCAACGGCGTGCGAAAGACCTCCCCGAAAATCCAGAAGCGCCGCATTGAATAACCGCAATCCGATATTTGCATTCATGCGGCGAATGCGATACCTTTTTGAATCGGGTGCGTCCAATTTCGGTTGGAAGCGTTTGCCACGTCCGCCCGGCGATGAAGTCGCCGGGCTACAAAACAACGCCGGATAAATCCGGCTAGCCCCGAAGGGGCGCTGTTTCTAGCCGGGGGACTTTATCCCCCGGCGTTGGCGGCGGGCGCGAAACGCCCCGCCAATGAATGGATTATTTTAACTTTCCAACTCATTTTGGACACACCCTTTTTGTATCAATGAGGCGTCACTGCCGGCGGCCCGCCCGGACGCCTTTTGCGCAAACTTCGCACAAGGATATCCCTTATGTCACAAATCACCATCATTGGCCTGGGCCTCATCGGCTCATCCATTGGCCTGGGTCTCAAGGAATTGGAACAAGATTACATCATCGTCGGCCATGACAAAGATCACGCAGCCATGGATCGGGCGAAGAAGCAGGGTGCGGTCGACAAGACCCACTGGAATCTCATCGCGGCCTGCGAAGAAGCCGACATGATCATCCTTGCCCTCCCCATCAGCGACATCGCCTCCACCATGCAGGCCATCAAGCAGGACTTGAAGTCCGGCTGCCTGCTGATGGACACAGCTCCCCTCAAACGCCCGGTGCAGAAGGCCGCGGCCGAGCATCTGCCCAGCACGGTGCATTTCATCGGCGGCAATCCCGTGCTCACCCGCCACGAGCATCTCGCCGCGGCAGACGCCTCAGCCCGATTATTTCAGGGTGCGACCTGGGCTCTGTGCCCTGCGGAAACCGCCCACGCCGAGGCTGTCAACGTGGCGGCCAACATGGTCTCCGCCTTGGGAGCCAAGCCCTACTTCCTCTCGCCCGAAGAGCATGACGGGCTGATGGCCGCAGCCGAAAGCCTGCCGCTGCTGGTCTCGGGGGCGTTGATGCACGCGGTCAGCAGCAGCGAATCGTGGCGCGAGATCAGGCGGATGGCGGGGCGGCAATTCGAGCGCGTCACCGAGACGCCCGATTTCGATCCTGAAGCGCTGGCCGAAACCGTGTTCGACAACCGAGACAACGTCATCCGCTGGATTCAGGCGCTGACGGCCGAGTTGCAGGGCTGGGCCCAGGCGTTGCAAAACGATGATGCAGATGTCATCCAGAGCTGGTTCGAAAGCGTGCAGCAAGAGCGCGGTCAATGGCTCAAATTGCAGGAGAGCGGCGATTGGGATGAAACGCTCAAGTCGCGGAATGTGGAGGTTGGCGGCTTTTTCTCCCGCATGTTCGGCGGAGCCTTTGGCCGCAAAGACAGGAAGATGTGGAAAGAGTAGAAATCGATGGCGCGCACACGCTGGCATCCCACCATTATCAAATTGCATAGCGTGAGTTCGACCCAGCGCTGGGCGCGGGATTGGGCGCAGATGGGCGCTCGGGATGGGCTCATCATCATCGCCCGGGAGCAGACCGCGGGCCGGGGGCGGATGGAACGCGTCTGGGAATCGCGGCCCGGCGGCCTCTACCTCTCGCTGCTGCTGCGCCCCGCCATCCCGGTGGCCCGGGCCAATCAATTGACCATGCTGGTCTCATTGGCGGCCATCGACGCCTGTCAGCAGGTGGCCGGGGTGCAGGCCGCGCCCAAATGGCCCAATGATCTGCTGCTCGCGGACAAGAAGCTGGCGGGCGTCCTCACCGAGCTGGAGAGCAGCGATGGCCGTCTCCGCTTCGCGGTCATCGGGTTGGGCCTGAACGTGAACAATGTCTTCGACGGCTCTCCGCTGGCGGATATCGCCACCAGTCTGCGCATGACGACAGGCCGCGGTTATGATGTGAACGCGGTGGCGGCTGCATTCATCGAGGCGCTGGGAGAACGCTACGAAGCCTTTCGGGCGGGCGTTTCGCCACATCGCGACTGGGCCGCGCATTTGCAGCCGTTGGGACGCCGCGTGCGGGTGCATCTGCCCCGGCAAGCGCCGTTGCGTGGGCTGGCCGAGGACGTTTCGCCCGAGGGCGCTCTTCTGGTGCGGGATGACGAGGGGGCGCTGCACACGGTTTGGGCGGGCGATGTGGTCATCGAATAGAGAATGTGCTATCATTCCGCGTCATGAGCGATAAAGAATCACGCGTTCTTCACAGCTTCAGCGATCGTCTGGCCCTCGATCGTGCAGTCAAAGATCTGGCCCGAGCCCGCAACGCCTATCAGCAAGATCAACTGGCCCGAGAGCTGGCGGCCCGAGGCAAGCCGGTGCTTAATGCCTTACTGCGCAATCTCGCCGCCAGCGATCCAGCTTTGCGGGGCGGTTTGGGGCGGCTGGCCCGACACATGGACCCCAACCTGATCATCCCGGCGCTGCGGCAGGCCGCCATGGACGAGAGACGCTCCGAGGCGGCCCGACTCACCGCGGTCATGCTGCTGGAGCGTTATTTGGGCCAGGAGATCGATCCATCTATGGCCCAACGCATTCCCGCATCCTACGATGTGGCCCGGGAAAGCGGCGAGGAGGCCATCGCCATCGCCGAAACCGAGCCCCTGGTGCTGGTGGAATACGCGGAGCAATTGTTGGATGAGCCGCCCGAGATCGTCAACGCTGTGCTGCAAGTCATCACCGATATGGAAGACCCGCGGCGGGCGCGGCTCTTGATGGCCATAGCAGCGTATGGCGATGTCGATTTGCAAAGGGACATCCTGATCGCCCTGGGCGGCATCCGCCATCCCCTGGCGCTTCAGGCGTTGCAAACCCTGTGGCGTCTGGTTTCGCCCGATTTACAGCCCGTGGCGCGTCGTCAGATTCAGAAACTGCGGCTTTCGGGCGTGAAAGAGAAGGAAACGGCGGGAACGTTGCGGGCGCTGTGGTCGCCGGGCAACGCCCAGGGACACAGCTTCCTCTGGTTCATTCGCGTATCAGATGAGGAACCGGTGGGGCATCTGCTCACTCTCATCCTGCATGATGAGTTGGGCGTGGTGTACGCCACCGCTTATCCTGATCTCGATCTGGAGGCGTTGCCCCTGCCAGCGCCTCGGGGCCGCACCCACAACGTGCGCATGATCGATAGCCCGCACAACCTGCTGCTGGCCGAGATCGATCCCCTGTTGGGGTTGAATCTGCTGGAAGATGCTTTGCAGAACATGTCTCAGCAGGATTTCCCCTGGCCCGGCGAGATCGTCGTGTTCGGGCATTGGCTGTGGTCGGGGCGCCCCCTGTCTGCGCCCGAGTTTTCGTGGCCGCGCCTGCCCGAGCCCGCCTCAGCGATAAATAGACGTCAGGCCAATGCGCTGCTGGAGCATCCTGCGTTTGCCGGTTGGGTGTGGACGCTGCCCGATCTGGGCCAATTGTTGCGCGGCCATCAAGAAGACGCCTTGCAGAAGAATGGCGTTATCCACGAAAAAATCATCGACATTCTGCTGAATGAGGAGAATCGGCCGCGGCTGAGCCGACGTCTGCTGCAACAGGCCCGATGGCTGACGTTGACCGGCGACCGCAAGACCGCGATGCAGGTTTTGGCCGTGTGCGAGGCGGTGGACGCTGGCGACAGGGACGATCCGTTCATCAGGATGTTGGCGTGGCGCAGCCTGCTGACGGCCGCCGCAGATCGGGCCATGCGCAACGCCTTGAGAACGATAAATTCGGGCAGTGAATTGAAAATCGGAAAATAACCCCTGTCAATGGAGACAAGGAGCAATCTATGAATCCCACTTCGCATCTTTATCCCGTCATCCTTGCGGGCGGCGTGGGCAGCCGCCTGTGGCCCCGCAGCCGCAAAAGCGCGCCCAAACAATTTTTGGATCTCACCGGCAATCAGCGCAGCATGTTGCAGGAAGCCTACGATCGCATGACGCCCCTGGTCCCGCCAGAGCGCGTCTTCGTCATTACCAATTGGGAGTACCAAGATGCGGTGCAGGGGCAACTGCCCGAGCTGCCCGCCTCCAACATCGTGGGCGAGCCCGCGGCCCGGGGCTCGGCCGCGGCCATCGGCCTGGGCGCCATTCACCTGCTGCGCCGCGACCCCGACGCGGTGATGGCGGTGCTCACCGCGGACCATCTCATCAACAAGCCCGAGGTCTTGCGACAGACCCTGACCGCGGGCGCATCGCTGGCTCAGTCGGGGGAGCTCATCACCCTGGGCATCCAGCCCAGCTATCCCGAGACCGGTTATGGCTATATCGAAATGGGCGACGCGCTGGGCGAGTTCAATGGTCTGATCGCCCGCCGGGTGCGGCGTTTTCGCGAAAAGCCCGATCTGCCTACGGCCGAGGCGTTTTTGGCCGCGGGCAATTTCGTGTGGAACAGTGGCATGTTCATTTGGCGGGCCGATGTGATCATGGAGCAGTTTCAACGGCACATGCCCGAGCTGTTCGAGGCGCTGACGCATCTGCAGCCAGCGTTGGGCGGGCCAGATGAAGAAACCGCCTTCCAGCGATACTGGATGCCGCTTTCGGGCAATGTCACCATCGATTATGGCGTCATGGAAAAAGCGGACAGGGTGGCGGTGTTCCCGGTGGATATGGGCTGGAACGACATCGGCTCGTGGGCCGCGTTGCTGGAGGTGTTGCCCAAGGACGCCAACGGCAATGTGGTTCAGGCCCGGCATCTGGATTACGAAAGCGCCAACATCCTGGCCTTTAGCAAAAACCGACTCATCGCCACCATCGGGCTGCAGGATATGATCGTGGTGGACACCGACGATGTGGTGTTGGTGATGCCCGCAAGCCGCGCCCAGGATGTGAAGAAGATCATCCAGGCCCTGCGACAAAAGGGCTTGGAGCATTATCTCGAATAGCGTAAATGCTAATGTCGTTTGGGTGTGTCCAATTTCGGTTGGAAGCGTTTGCCACGTCCGCCCGGCGATGAAGTCGCCGGGCTACAAAACAGCGCCGGATAAATCCGGCTAGCCCCGAAGGGGCGCTGTTTCTAGCCGGGGGACTTTATCCCCGGCGTTGGCGGCAGGCGCGAAGCGCCCCGCCAATGAATGGATTATTTTAACTTTCCAACTCATTTTGGACACACCCATGTCGTTTCGCTTGAACGAACCTGACAGGTTCCTTCGGCAGCGATTCAGTGCCTTGAACGCTTCGTTGCTGGCTGAAAACCACACATCCTGCCGCAGGGTTGCGAGAACCTGTCAGGTTTGAGTGAAAAAAGGTAACTGCTAACATAGTCCGTTTGTTTTCGGTGGCTTGGCTTCTGCTGCGGCAAGCCACCCCTCGCTCCCCCCTCCGCAAGCGGGAGGGATGACCTCTCCGCCTGCAAAACTTTGCAAACCAGCGGCTCCATCCCCTGCAAAGGAGCGAAGCGACTGGCGGGGGAGGGCCGGGGT
>JALXAF010000066.1 GCA_026992375.1 Anaerolineae bacterium | reverse complement strand
AAAAAAATCCTTCCTCGATCCGAAAAATTCGCGAAAATCCGCCGCATCCGCGTTATCAGCGGCGAATCCCACGGCGGATGACGTAAAAATTCGATTCTCCGAAGCCAGAGCCCATAACGATCCCTAACGCCCGTTCGGTTTTTGACTGCCCTATGACTTCAAAACACCTGCGCATCGCCCGCATCGCGGGCATCCCCATCAGTCTCGATTATTCCTGGTTCCTGATTTTCTTCCTGCTCACCTGGAGTTTGGGAGCCAGCTATTTCCCCATGCAATATCCCGGCTGGGCCTCGTGGGAGTATTGGGCCATTGGCGCTCTGGCCGCCATCCTGCTCTTCATCAGCGTGCTGCTGCACGAGCTGGGACACGCAGCCGCGGCCCGGCATTATCGCATTCCCGTGCGAGAGATCACCCTGTTCATCTTCGGCGGCGTCGCCCAGATACAGGGAGAGCCCAAAAGCGCCAGATCCGAATTCTGGATTGCGGTGGCCGGGCCCGTAGTCAGCCTGGCGCTGGGCGCGCTGTTCAGCACGTTGGCCCTGGTTGCAACTGCCATCCCCCAACTGCTGGCCATCTTCCGTTACGTGGGCTATCTCAACCTGATGCTCTTCCTCTTCAACCTCGTCCCCGGCTTTCCGCTAGATGGCGGGCGGGTGCTGCGGGCCATCATCTGGGGAGCCTCCCACGACACTCACAAAGCCACCCTCATCGCCGCCAACGTGGGACGATTTTTCGCCTATCTATTCATCTTCATCGGCCTGGCCATGATTCTCGGCGGCAACATCTACGACGGCCTGTGGATGGCTTTCATCGGCTGGTTCCTGGAAAGCGCCGCCGTGGCTCAGGTGCAACGGCAAAAGCTAAAGGACATACTCTCCCGCTACACCGTGCGGCAGGCCATGTCCACCAAATTGGCAGCGTTGCCGGGGCATATCACGCTGGACGCGCTGGCGGAGCATCATTTTCTCGATAGGGGCGGCCGGGCGTATCTGGTGCAGAAAAATGGTCGCCCTGCGGGCCTGCTCACCATCCACCAGCTTCGAAAAACGCCCAAAAAACAGTGGTCCGTCACCACCGCCGAACAAGTTATGATCCCCCTCGCCCAGGCCCGCACCGTCCATCTCGATGATGACCTGTGGACCGCGCTTTTGCACATGGATCGCGAAGGCGTCAACCAGGTGCTGGTGGTGGAGAACGGCGCGATTGTGGGGACGCTGAGCCGAGAAGACCTGATCAGCTTTTTACAGCACATCAACGCGGCAGGAGCCTGATATTGCAACGCAAAATCATCAAATTCGCCCGCTGCTTCTACTATAACATGATCCGAAACGAGCTCCTCCTGCGCTCGGCGGCGCTCACTTACTACGCCATCTTCTCCATCTTCCCACTACTCATCCTCATCACCAGCATCCTCGGCTTCATTCTGGCCGATCCGGAAAAGCAGCAGGCGATAATCGATGCAATCATCAACCTGATTCCACACGGCGCCGAGATTATCACCAATCTCTTGCAGGATGTCATCGACATGCGCACCGCCCCCAGCATCATCGCCGCCATCACCCTGCTATGGTCAGCCACCGGCTTTTTGCGCGGTCTGCTCTCCGCCATCGATCTAATCCATTCCCGGGAATACACCTACAACTCATTTGTGATGCGTGGCATCGGCGTTCTGGTCATCTTGCTGGCCATCCCCGGGCTTTTTTTGCTACTGTTTCTTTCGGGACTTTCATCGGTCATCATCGCCTACATTCCCTTTTCCCTCCCCGGCTACATCTCATCCCTGATGAACATCCTGGCCAGCAGTTTCGTCGTCTTCATCGCGGCTTTCACCGCCTTCTTTTTGATGATGCACTACATTCCCAGCCGCCGGGCGCCCAGACAGATCACCGTCATCTCCTCCGCCTTCACAGCCATTGCCTGGGTGTTGTTGGGCTATGGATTCTCGTGGTATCTCAGCTCTGGCTTCTCGAATTTCAATGTGGTCTACGGCTCAATCGGTGCGGTCATGGCGCTGATGCTTTATCTCTATCTTACCAACGTCGTCATCCTGTTCGGAGCCCAAACCAACGCCGCCCTGGCTCTGCTGGAACAATGCGCAACGCCCTACATCCCAGGCCTGGATGATCTCCTGAGCAAGCTCAGGCTGCCCCTACCCGAAATCGACGAAGAGGAGCAACCGACGAACAAACCGACGATTGCTCCCTGACGTCATTCTGCGGCCACGCCCGTGACGATGACCGGGCCCAGGCGATCCCCTGTTTCGGCGTTCACCTTGCGGTGCGTGCCATCGCAGTAGGGGAATTTGCCCGAATGCCAGCAGCGGCAGAAGGCGACGGTTTTTCCAACAGGCACATCTTCCCGATGTCGATCGGGATGGTTCTTCTCATTCATCATAACGGATTCTCCTTGTGATTGCGCAATGATTGATCGACGCGCCTCACTTTAACACAAATCGGTAAAAAAGTCCGTCAGCAGCATTACAACATCGGCTCGCATTTCACCCTTTCATCAAAGGAGACATTATGAACCTTTACGGCATCGTTCCGGCTTGCGTCACCCCGTTCATCGACGATAAAGCCTCGCCCGAGGCCATGCAGTCCAACATCGCCCGCTGGCTCGATGCGGGCGTGCACGGTTTTCTCGTCTTCGGCAGCACGGGCGAATTCATATATCTCGAGAACGACGAGCGTCGTTCGGTGCTACAGGCCGCCCGCGCCGCCATTCCCCAGGATCGCTTTCTTCTGGCCGGATGCGGCGCAGAAAGCACCCGCCAGACCCTGCGCAACCTGGAATGGGCCGCAGAGGATGGCGCGGACGCGGCGCTGGTCGTGACGCCCATCTACTACACCCGCGGCAAAACAGAAGCGCAGCGGCGTCATTTCCTGACCCTGGCCAACGAGAGCCCCATCCCCATCCTGCTGTACACCGTGCCCGCATTCACCGCCTACGATCTCCCCATCGAACTCATCGAAGAGCTGGCGCATCACCCCAACGTCGTTGGCATCAAGGATTCCTCGGGAGACCTCAAGCGGGTGACGCTGCAACTGCACATCCAGGAAACTCAGGATTTCGTGCTGTTTGCAGGCAATCCCAACCTGGCCTATCCGGCCTTGATCATGGGCGCGGCGGGCAGCATCACGGCCTTCGCCAACATTGTGCCCGAGCTGATGGTTTCGCTGTGGAATGCGGTGCAGAATAAAGACTTGGTGCGGGCCGCAGCCCTGCAGCGGGCCATCACCGAGCTGCACGGCAAGATCGGCAGCATGAGCATCCCCGCCATCAAGGCCCTGCTGGCCTATCGCGGCTATCAGGCCGGAGAACCCCGGTCCCCCCTGGCTCCGCTAGATGACGAATCTCGCGAAATCGCCATCAGCGCCTGGAAGCAGGCCATGGGCATTTGCGAATGGTGGGAGTGAGAAAGTAAACGTCCACCTTCTTCGCTGCACTACTGGCCGATTATAGGCCCGGGGCGCTTCGCGCCCGCCGCCAGCGCCCCTGCGGGGCTAGTCGGATTTATCCAGCGCTGCTTTGTAGCCCGGCGATGAAGTCGCCGGGCGGACGTAGCAAAGCCACTATGACCGATTTCATTTGTGAGCATTCATCAGTCGGCGAGCACAAAACGGGAACTAATTTTCAGACGGTTTCAAAGACGCTGTGCATCGCACCTTATCCCTACCCATCCCCATTCGCCATCAACCGATGAAAGCAGGTCGTCGCGCCGGTGTGACAGGCGGGCCCGCGGGGCCGCACCAACACCAATAGAGCGTCGCCATCGCAATCCAGACGGATGGCCACCACATCCTGCACATTGCCGCTGGTCTCGCCTTTATGCCACAACTCCTGACGGCTGCGACTCCAGAAGACGGTTTGGCGCAGGGATAGAGTCATCGTTAGGGATTCGCGGTTCATGTAGGCCAGGGTGAGCACCTGGCCCGTATCCGCATCCTGCACGATGGCCGGGATCAGCGGCATTTTGTCGAAATCCACATCCTCGGGCCTGGAAACCTCCAGCACGCCCTCGTTGGGGGCAAAACGAGAAAAGGATCGATTATTTGCTTCCATGAGGCCTGTCAGGACGAATGGTCTTTGCACGCTGGCGGGTTTTCTGGTATATCATAATGCCGTCGCGTTGAAGTCTTTTCCAATAGAACCAAGGTTGTCCGTCAGCGCCGGGAAAATGAAACTGCAACACTTGCGGACGTTGGTTCGTTTCCGGAAGGCGCCCGTATGGCAGGCGACCTTTTTATTTTGCCACTGACGAGGTATTTTACAAAATCTTTCGCGAGCAAAAAGGATCGATTATGTTGCTAAAAAGTTACATATCTCCTGCCGAACGCCAGGAGGCCCGGAAGAAACTCCCCAAACTTCTGGTCGAGGGGCTGCTGCTGGGGGGCACAGGTCTGGGCGTCTTTGCGCTCATCTTCGAGATAGCGGCCGACGCCTTCAGCGTGGCCGCGTATCAAACCCTGTTGGCCATCCATGGCGCAGCAGGATACCACAAGATCGCCATCTGGGCGTTTGTGGTGCTATCTATTTTGCTATACTTTGGCATCGTGCCCGCATACAAAGCGGGCAGCTATCTGCGCCCCAACGCGGGCGGCAGCGGGCCGATGGTCGAAGCCATCGGCCCCAAATGGCTGCGTTGGCTTTCGTGGGTGGGCACCAGTCTTTTCTTCATCGATGCGGTGCTAACCATCATCATCAGCTCCATCTCTGCCGCGGATGTGACGATGCTCGTGTTGCCCGAAATGGCGCCTTATCGCATCCTCCTGGCCGAATTCTTCGCCTTCTTCATCATGGTGGTGCTGGTGCTGATGGGCCCCAAACGGGCCGTGCCCCTATTCCTCATCGGCGGCGGAGCGTTCACCCTGTTTACGCTGGGGGCTCTCTCGCTGGTAGCTGTCGAGGCCGCCATCCATCCCGACTGGGCTTTTCTCACCGAGGGCATCATTCGCCGTCTGCAAGCCGCCAATGTGGTGGAGAATGTGGTACGGGCGCAGCAAGATATGGCCGCATTGGGCACGGTGGTCATCCTGCAGCTCTTTTTCAGGTCCATGTCCAGCGCCATGCTGGGCTTTTCAGGCTACGAGGTGATCCCGGCCAGCGGCAAGCACGCGGCCAAGCCCAAATGGAAGGTCATCAGCGTGGCCCTGACCCTGGCCGCGGTCTTCCTCATCGGCACGGGCGTGGCCCAGCTTTACGGAGCCAAGGTATGGAATATCCCGGCCACCGAGGGTTACAGCACGCTGCTCATCGAATATGAGATCGTGGCCACCCAGGCCATGAGCCCAGGCGTTGATCCCAATAATATCCAGGTCACGCACGCCGACAAGCTGGCGGCCGAGGCGATTTTCGCCGAAGAACAGCTTGCGCATCCCTTCGAGGGAATCCTGGGGGGCAAGACCAGGCAGCAGGAGCCGCCGCCCGTAGACCATGAGGCGTTTGTGGAGCAAGTCTCCTACGATGTGGCGGTTTCGAAGGCCATCACCAAGGCCCTGGCGGGCTCTGCTGGCGCAACATTCCTCTTCGTCGCGGGCACCCTCATGGCCTTCATCCTGCTATTGGCGCAGGGCGGCGGTTATGTGGGCGGCGCTGCGGTTGCGGCCAACGCGGCCCGGCTTGGCAGACTGCCCAATTTCCTGCACGACGATCGGGTGGGCATTGCCATCATCTGGGCCGTCTCCGCCTTGCTCATCCCTGTCATCAAACAAGTGGTGGTGGTGGAAAGTTATTACGCGTTCGGATTCGTCAGCGCGTTTATGATCACCAGCACTGCGGTGGTGTTTGTGCGCCCGGACGTGCTGGAAAAGAAGGGCATCAAGCCTGGCTCGCCCGAATCCAAAACCCTGAAATTCGCGGGCGCCCGGGGCATGTTCGCCAGTTATCTCATGGGCGCTGTGCTGGTGGTCGAGAAAACCCACGCCCTTTACGCGGTGGCCATCGTGGGCGTGGTGCTCACCTTGTTCCAGATCTTCGTGGCCAATGGCGGCATCCACAAGCAGGATGTGCGCACCCTCATCGACAAAATCGTGGCCGGCGCCGGCAAGGCTAAGCCCAAATCGGGCATCGAGCGGGCCATCGAACAGGCCCGTCAGCGCGGCATCGCCGACGCGGTGGAAGACCTGCTGGCCGAGGGGCGGCTGGTCAAGTTCAATGTGGACGATAGCCGCATCAAACGGCTGGTGACTTATCTCTATCATCTGGACCCGCAGGTTTTCGAGCATGAAGATGAACACGACGAGCGCATCGAGGAGCCCAACCTCATTATGGAAGAGGCTTACGAGCGAGCTTACGCCAAGAAAGAGGAGATCGCCCGCCGCATCGAGGAGTATTCCCACTACGGCATCTTCATGTTCATCCACAACTACCACGTAAACTGGGTTTCCAATGAAACAGGACGCGGGCCCGAGGTGGTGCAGCAGGCCATGATCGACATCCTCTTCCCCCTGACGCCCCACGATGAGATATGGGCTGAGTATCAAGCCTTCAAGCCTGTGCGCCAGCCGGAAGACACCTGGCAATTCAGCCGCCAGCGCTATCGCTGGGCCAAAAACCAGTGGCCCAACCTCTCCGACCGCATCACCACCATCTGGACCCTGCAAGATTTCGGCCTGGTGCCCGAGGATGTGGATTTCGATATGGTCATCACCGTGGCCAATGGCAAGCAATTCCGCCGCGTTCGCGTGCACACCAATATGCCCGAGCCCGAAGCTGAATCCGAAGAACTCAGCGTTGTGGAAGAGGGAATCGCCACCCCATTGCTGGAGCCAGAAGAAGCGGAGGAAACGCGCCAGTCATCCGTAGAAGCCCCCCTGCCCGAAGAGGAAAAGAGCGAGGGACAAGAGGAATAACAGAAAAGGGAGGAGGAATCTCCCAGGTGCGACGCACTTGAGCCTGCGGTAAGTGCGTCGCACCATTCGTTCGCTGCGCTCCCTCGAAATGACGTAGGAGAGACGTAATGCGTGATACGTAATGCGTGAGGTCGTCACGCATTACGCATTACGCATCACGCTCGTTGCAGACTCGCCCGACGCTGGTTTTGCCAACCTTCAACAATAAGCGTTCTATTCTTGGAGCAGGGGCTGCACGTCCTCAGCCCAGGCAAGCAGCTCCTCGTCCATCATCCATGGCCCGACCATCTGCAGGCCCAGAGGCAAGCCATTGGCGGCTGCGCCCGCTGGCACGGTTACGGCGGGAAGACCGAGGAAAGTCCAGGGCAGATTCATAATGGGATCACCGGTGCTGTTCAGGCCCTCGGGCGCGGGCCCGGGCGCGGCCGGCGCAATCCACAAATCCACCGCGTTCACGTCCATGATGTGCAGCACCTCTTCCCGCAGCAGACGCTGCATATCCCGGGCGTCGGTTACCGCTTCGGGGTCCACCGTCATGCCCTCTTCGATGAGCGCGGCGGTGCGGGGACGATAAAGCTCCTTGAATTGAGCATACCAGCGGGCGTGCTCCTGCGCGAATTCCGCGGCGATGAGCTGGCGATGGATGCGGTTGATGTCTGCAATGTTGTTGAACAAGGGGACTTCCTTCACATGGTAACCAGCCGCGCGTAGCGCGTCCACCTGAGCGGCGAAGGCGGCAAGCCCCTCAGCGCTGGCCTGCTCCAGATAAGGCCCGACCGGAACGCCCAACACCGGCTTGCGCACCACCTCCGTGGTCTTGTCCCAGCCGTTGCACACCGCCGATGCGGCCAGGCGCATCCCGGCCACATCCTGGGTGAACAGGCCCACGTGATCCGCCGAACGGGAGAAGAACAGCAGGCCCTCGGGATCGATGCGGTTGTAGCTAGGCTTGTAGCCTACGACGCCGCAAAACGCGGCCGGACGAATGACCGAGCCAATGGTCTGGGTGCCGATAGCCAGAGGAACCAGGCCCGCGGCCACCGCCGCAGCCGATCCGCTGCTGGAGCCGCCGGGCGTATGCGCCAGATTGTGGGGATTGCGCGTGGGGCCAGGCGCGAAATAAGCGAACTCGGTGGTCACCGTCTTGCCCATGACCAGAGACCCCGCCAGCCTGAAGCCCGAGACCACCGCGGCCTCGGGCCCGGTGAGCTCATCCGGCGGCAGATTGGACCCGGCCCGAGTGAGCAGCCCCTCAGCGTGGAAAATATCCTTGACGCCAATGGGGATGCCGAACAGAGCCGGGCGTTGGCCCGGCTGGGGATAGCGCTCCAGCAGAGCATGGGCCTCGGCCATGACCCGGCCGCGGCGGTCGGGCTCGGGCACAAAAGCCTGCACCTGCGGCTCGACCCGCTCCTGCCGGGCGAAAAGCGCATCCAGATACTCGAATAAATCCAGCGCGCCGCTGCGCAGCGCGGCGGCAGTTTCGGCAAGAGGCGTGGAAGCGACGAGTGGGTTAGTCATTGAAAGCTCCTGTGTACACTGAAATGAGACGTAATTGCTAACGTATGCCAGCAGTTACAATGAGATTTTTT
>JALXAF010000065.1 GCA_026992375.1 Anaerolineae bacterium | reverse complement strand
CCAGGGTCATGGCCGCGTCGAAGCGGATGATGGGGAACTGGCGGGCCACGTGCAGGATGGTCTGAATCACCGCCTCTCGGGTCTCGGGGTTGAGATAATCGAGCTGGGCGGTGTCGTTCCAGGGCATCGTGGTGCCGTCATTGCCATGATAGATGTAGCGGACGTCGCCGGTGTGGCGATCCATCCGCTTGAACACCACGGCCGCGTCGCTGTGATCGTAGTAGTGATCCTCCAAAAAGACGCCCACGCGAGGATCATCGCTGAGATCGGGCCCGTCGAAGGTGTAGTTGGGAAAGGGGCTGTAATCCAGAGCCAGAAAGCGGTCGGGGTGTTCGATGACCCAGCGGGAATCGATGGCCATGTGGTTGGGCACCATGTCGGAGGCGAGACGGATGCCCCGCTGCCACGCCCGCTGCCGCAGATTCTCCATTGCGGCTTCCCCGCCCAGGTCTTCGGCGATGACGTAGTCATCCACCGCATAGGCCGAGGCCACGGCTTCGGGGTTGCCCATCATCTGTTTGATGCGCCGGGATGCGCGGCTGCGTCGCCACAGGCCGATGAGCCACAGGCCCGTGATCCCGCGGGCGGCCATCGCGTCCAGCTCCTCGTCGGGGATTTGATCCAGGGTGACGATGGGGCGGCCATACTGGCGGGAAAGCTGGAACAGCCACACGAAGGTGTTTTTGGCCAGCAGCACCACGCGCGGCATCCAGTCGGTGTCGGGGGTGTAGTTCTCGATCTCCGCATCCAGCCAACTGAGATCGGGCGGGGGCGTGGGCCCGGGCGGGCCGCCAAAGCGAGGCCGGGTCTCCTCTTCGATGAAATCCAGCCCAACCAGCAGTTTGGTGACCAGATCGCCCAGCCACGGCGCCCATTTCTGGCGGATGTAGCGCAGTTGGCCTTCCAGCGAGTTGGGCGAAGCCAGGATCGGCTCCATCAGCACATCGATGAGGCTCTTGCCCGCGCCCGCAAAGCCCGGCTGCTCATCGAAAAAACCCCGCAGGCCCTGAATGGCCGGGGCGTAGGCCGTGGTGCGGGCCAGGGGGGCGTCGTCGAACAGCTCGCGATAGTTTTCCAGCGCCGGATTCTGGTTGGCGATCCACAACATCACCATTTCCTCCAGCGCCATCTCCCGATGCGACAGGCCGTTGCTGCTCCCGGCCAGCCACTGCTCAACGGTCATCTCGCCGCGGTAAACGGCCAGGGGCGGGAAGCGCTGCAGAAAGTCCCGCAGCGTGGCCTCCAGCGCGTCCGCGCCCACCTGCTCTTGCAAGCGGGTCAGAGCGCGGGCGAACAGGCCCGGCTCCACCTGCTGGCGGTAGCGGGCCGCCATCAGGTGCATCATCTCGTCCAGCAGGCCCATGGCGTAGATGTCGGACGCGCGCGCGGCTCGCTGGGGATGCTTGTCCGCCTCCCACACCACGTTCATGCGGTGGGCGAAGCGCTGCGCGGCCTGGTAATCGCCGATGACCACGCGGCCATCGGTGGCGAACAGGCTTTCATCGAACTGGTATCGATCTCGGGCCTCGCGGGCGACGTGAAATTCGAACATGGTTGGCATTTGGTTATTGATTCTGATCTCACGCAAAGACGCTAAGGCGCAAAGGAGGAAAGGCGGGATGCAGAAAGGAGATATGACTAGAAAAAGTGGGGAAAACCTGATTTGCGCGGATGAAAGAAAGTGATTGCGCTGAGGCGGATATGCGATCCGCCGAAACCAGTTAGGAGCAGGCCGCAGTCTACTCGGCAAATCTGCCGGAACGCAATTCCGGCTGGGCGCATGAGTAAGTGCGGCGAATCCAGTTTTTCAAACTTGGCGCTTTGGCAACTTTGCGTGAGATCAAGGGTCAATAGGCCAGCAGTTTCTCCATGCCCGCCCGGATGCGGGCCGCGGTGGGCACCACGCCCGCCATCAGGGTCTGGCTGTAGGGCGTCATCACCTGGGGCGAGGCCACGCGCATCACCGGGCCGTCGAGATACTCGAAGGCCTCGTCCGCGATGACCGCGGCGATCTCGGCGCCAAAGCCGCCAAAGCCGATGTCTTCGTGCACGATGAGGCATTTGCCGGTCTTGCGCACCGAATCCAGCACGCCCGCTTTGTCCCAGGGCTGCAGGGTGCGCAGATCGATGATCTCGATGCTCTCGCCCAGCTCTTCCGCGGCCTGCTCGCAGCGCTCCACCATCGCGCCCCAGGTGACCACGGTGAGGTCGTCGCCCGGGCGGGTGATGTTGGCCTGGCCAAAGGGCAGCATGAAGGCGTCGCCGGGGTAGGGCCGCCGCGCCCAGGCCGCGTCGTACATGGCCCGGTGCTCGAAGAAGATGACGGGATCGTCGCCCCGCAGCGCGGTGCGCAACAGGCCCACCGCATCCTCCGCGTTGGAGGGAACGGCCACCTTCCAGCCGATGGCGTGGGCGTACATGATCTCGTTGGTGACGCTGTGCCAGGGGTCGCCGATCTTGCGGTAGCCGCCCGACATGCGCACCACCACCGGCGCCCCAAAGTGATTGGCCG
>JALXAF010000064.1 GCA_026992375.1 Anaerolineae bacterium | reverse complement strand
CTGATCCCGATGGTCATCGAGCAGACGGGCCGTGGCGAACGGGCCATGGACATCTACTCGCTGCTGCTCAAGGAGCGCATCATCTTCCTGGGCACGCCCATCAACGATCAGGTCGCCAATAGCATCATCGCCCAGCTCCTTTACCTGAATCACGTGGACCCGGAGCGGGACATCCAGCTTTACATCAACTCGCCCGGCGGGCATGTGTACGCGGGCCTGGCCATCTATGACACCATGCAGATGATCCAGGCGCCGGTCTCCACCTGGGCGGTGGGCATCACGGCCAGCATGGCCACGGTGTTGCTGTGCGCGGGCGAGAAGGGCAAACGCTACGCCCTGCCCCACAGCACCATCCACATGCACCCCGCGGGCGGCGGCGCCCAGGGCTACACGCCCGATGTGCGCATCCAGTTCAGAGAGCTGGAGCGTCTGCAAAACGCCAACTTCTACATCATCTCCAAACACACCGGTCAGCCCATCGAACGCATCGAAAAGGACTTCGATCGGGATCATTACATGCACCCCCAGGAAGCGCTGGAATACGGTCTCATCGACCATATTTTCGGCGAACCCAATCCGGTGCTGGAGCAGGCTGACGAGGAATGAGCGAACAATCCTGTTCTTTTTGCCAACGCCCCGAAAGCGAGGTGCAGCGCCTCATCGCCGGGCCCGATGGCGTCAACATCTGCGATGAGTGCGTGGCGCTGTGCGTGGAGATCCTGGAAGAGGAGAACATCACGCCCTCGGAGCAGAAGCCGCCGCTGACCTTTAGCCTGGAGCACATCCTCTCGCCCCGGGAGCTGGTGCGACGGCTGGATGACTACGTCATCGGCCAGGATCGGGCGAAGAAAGTGCTCTCGGTGGCGGTGTACAACCACTACAAGCGCATCATCTCCGGCGCCGAGCCCGAGGATGTGGAGCTGCAGAAGAGTAACATCTTGCTTCTGGGGCCCACGGGCAGCGGCAAGACCCTGCTGGCCCAAACCCTGGCCCGCATCCTTGACGTGCCCTTCACCATCGCCGACGCCACCAGCCTCACCGAGGCGGGCTACGTGGGCGACGATGTGGAGAACATCCTGGTGCGGCTGTTGCAGGCTGCGGATTGGGATGTGCAGCGGGCCGAGATCGGCATTGTCTACATCGACGAGATCGACAAGATCGCGCGCAAATCGGGCGGCAACCCCAGCATCACCCGGGATGTGTCGGGCGAGGGCGTGCAGCAGGCCCTGCTCAAGATTGTGGAGGGCACGGTGGCCAATGTGCCGCCCCAGGGCGGACGCAAGCACCCCCAGGCCGAACTGGTCTCCATCGACACCAGCAATGTGCTGTTCATTGCAGGCGGCGCGTTCGCGGGCATCGAAGACATCATCGCCAAGCGGGTGGGCGCTCACGGGCGCATCGGCTTCAATGGCGCGCCCATGGAAAAATCTGCGCTGGAGAAGCGACGCAGCGAGCTGCTGACCCACCTCAATCCCGAAGACCTGTTGGAATACGGGCTCATCCCCGAGTTCGTGGGACGTCTGCCCGTGACCGTGAATCTGGAGCCGCTGGACGAGGATTCTCTCATCGCCATCCTCACCCAGCCCAAGAACGCGATCTTGCGGCAGTATCAGCGCCTGCTGGAGTTGGATAACGTGCAGCTCATCTTCACCGATGAGGCGCTGCGGGCCGTGGCCCATGAGGCTATGCGACAGAAAACCGGCGCCCGAGGGCTGCGCACCATCGTCGAGCGGGTGCTGCTGGATGTGATGTACGAGATTCCGGGCCGGGACGACGTGGCGAGCTGCGTGGTCAACGCCGAAAACATCACCCAGCGAACCCGGCCGCTGCTGCTCAACGACAAGGGCCAGCCCGTCCATTGGCACAGCGACGAGCACCTGGCCAAAAGCGCATGAGAAGACGATGAACCATAGACAAAAGACGATGGCAATCGTCAAATCCCACCGTCATCGGTCTATCGTCCATCGTCACTTCCGTTCGTTATCGGCGGGCAGCCGCTTACGGCATCTGCTTACTGAATGCTGAACACTGAAAACTCTCCCACCATGCCCCTCCCCCATCTCACCATCCGCACCAACATCTGGCTGGAGACCGACGACGGCGATGTGGCCCTGAGCCGTTGGCGGCTTGATTTGCTGGAGGCGGTGGCGCGCACGGGCTCCATCAGCGCCGCGGCCCATGCCATGAATATCCAGTACCGGCTGGCGTGGAATCGCATCCACGAGATGGAGGAGCGGCTGGGAATGCCTCTGGTGCAGACCACGGTGGGGGGCAGAGGGGGCGGGGGCGCACAACTCACGCCCGAGGCCCAAATCATCGTGCAACATCTGCATGAGATGTTTGCAGCCATCGACGCCAGCGTGCAGGAGCAGGGAGCCATCCATCTGCAAAAATTGGAAAAAGCGTTGCGCGAATAGGGCATAACGCCGGGGCGTTTTTGGGGAAGGGCGATATGTTCGATTATCATATCGATGTTGGTCGGCAATGGCTTCCGATTGCTGTCGTTCGCAACG
>JALXAF010000063.1 GCA_026992375.1 Anaerolineae bacterium | reverse complement strand
TCTCCAATATCGTGATTAGCACTTTGCTCGAAAGAATTTGCCGTATATCTTCATTGTCGATTGTTTCGACATACAATTCAAAGGCTTCCTGGATGTTTTGCATCACTTCTTCCAGGGTATCGCCCTGTGACAGACAACCCGCAAGCTGTGGAACATAGGCGTAGTAGCCATCTTCGCTTTTCTCGATAACGGCCGTTGCTGTCAATGTCACCATTGTTTACTCCTGGTTTTCGACTGGATTCGGGTCGGAGAGGTAGGCGGTGAGCAGGCGCACCACGTTTTCCACGTCGTCCATGTCGATCATCTCCGCGGTGAGGTGGGTGTAGCGGCTGGGGATGGAGATGGCGCCCGTCATCACGCCCGAGCGGGCCGCCTGCATGGCCGCGGCGTCGGTGGAGCCGAAGGGCAGCACTTCGAGCTGGTGGGGGATGTCGTTGGCCCGGGCCACGCGCTCCAGGGCCCGACGCACGCCGGGATGGCTGATCATGCCGGCGTCGGCCACCTTGATGGCCGCACCTCCGCCCAGTTTGAGGGCGATGGGATGCCTGGGGTGGGGCGTGTCGCCGGTGGGGGCCACATCCACCGCCAGGCCGATGTCGGGCTCTCGACCGAACGCGGCCACCCGCGCGCCCCGCACACCCACTTCCTCCTGCACGGTGAAGGTGAAGATGACGTCGTGGGGGGAGCTTTCCAGGCGCTTCATGGTCTCGATGAGTGCGGCGCAGCCAATACGGTCATCGAAGCCGCCGCCCAACAGCCGCTGGCCCAGGTCATCGAAGGGTCGCACGAAAGCGACGATGTCGCCTACGCCCACGGTCAATTCTTCCTTGCTGCGGGCGCCCACATCGATGAACCATTGGCCCATGTCGGGGATATCCTTGCCCCCGATTTCGGCGGCCGCGCCGCCATCGTGGCTGATGACGCCGATGACGCCATTGGCGAAGCGGACGCGCGTTCCCAGCAAAGCCTTGGGCGGGATGCCGCCAATGCCCGAGAATCGCAGGAAGCCCTCCTCCTCCACCTGGGTGATGATGAGGCCGATTTCGTCCATGTGCGCGGCTGCCATGATGCGGCGGCCCGAGCCATCGCCTCGCTTCAGCGCGAAGAGATTGCCCATCGCGTCCACCTGGATGTCATCGGCCAGGGGCTCCACGTGCTGGCGGATCAACGCCCGCACTTCATCCTCGAAGCCGGAGGGGCCATAAGTTTCGACCAGTTGTTTGATCAATGCTTTCATAGAGAGACTTGCTCCAGAGTTTGAAGGGTTGCTTTCACCAGATCCACGCCATGCCAGAAATCAGCCAGATCCGCGACGGCGATGGGGCTGTGGATGTAGCGGGCCGGGGTGGAGATGATGGCCGCGGGCGTCCCCCAATAGCGGGCGAATCCCGCGGCGTCGGTGCCGCCCACGTTGGGATGTTTGAACTGGTGGGGGATGCCGTTGGCCTCGGCCGTGCGCAAAATGTGTTGCAACAGCCAGGGCGGCGTAATGTGTGAGCGGTCGGTGGTGGTGATGGCCGGGCCCTGGCCCAGCCGGGTGGTGGGCGGCGTTCGCTCCTGGCCCCAGCGCCCGGGCAGGTCGGGGCAGAGGGTGCCTTCCAGGATGAGGGCGACGTCCGGTTTCAGGCGAGAGCCCGCGGCCAGCGCGCCCCGCAATCCGATCTCCTCTTGCACGGTGAAGACGCCCACCAGGTCGAAGGAGAAGGGCTCGCTGCTCAGCAGCTCGATGAGGGCCGCGCAGCCCAGGCGATCGTCGAAGGCCTTGCCGCTGATGCGCCCCGCGCGGGGCAGGAGCGCGTTCGGGTCGGGCGCTTCGCCCGGGGCCAGAAATCGGAATGGGGTGCGGAAGACCGCGTACTGGCCCCGTTTGACCTTGCTCTTGGCCTCGTCGCCATCCTTTGCGCCGATGTCGATGACCAGATCGCGCAGTTTGGGGGGCCTGCGATATTCCTCGGGATCGTCCACGAGATGGGGTGGGCGCAGGGAGATGACGCCGGGCAGGCGATCCGGCCCCACCTGTACCGGTTTTCCCAGCACCGTACGGCGATTGACGCCGCCGCTGGCGGCCACGTGCAGCAGCCCGTCGTCATCGATTTTGGTGATCATAAACGCGACTTCGTCCATGTGCGCGGCCAGGACGATCTGCCTGGATGATGCGCCCGAGCCGCGTTTGATGGCGATGAGATTGCCCATGTTGTCGATGCTCAGCTCGTCCACCCGGGGATGCACGGCCCGGGCGATGATGTCTCGCACCGCGGCCTCGTCGCCCGGCCCGCCCGGCGTTTTGCTGAGCCGCCGCAGCAGCTCCAGGGTGAGGATGCTCATTTTTCGGCCTCCTGAAAGTCGGGCAGGCGGTAGGTCAAATCGTCGAGGAAGGCGGCGTCGGCCTGAGCCAGGAAGGCAGTCAGCAAGCGGACTGTGCGGGTCACATCCTTCAGGTCCGCGACCTCCACCGCGGTGTGCATGTTGCGGATGGGGATGCTGACCAGGCCCGTAGGCGCGCCGCCGGCTGTCACCT
>JALXAF010000062.1 GCA_026992375.1 Anaerolineae bacterium | reverse complement strand
CCCCCACGCCCGTCACGCCCTGGCTCGCCGCATCCCCGTCGCTGATGCTCTCCGCTCCGCTGGCTCCGCAGCCCGTCACCATTTCCTGGGGAAATCATGCGCCGGGCGACGCCATTCTTTTGACGCTGACCGGTCCCGTTCACTTCACTGGCGACGTCATAGCCCTTACCCACCCCGTTTCGGCCGCGAGCGGCGCTTTCGATGCTCTGGTGCTGGCCGATGACGACGCCCGCCCGGATGAAACCTTTGTCCTCAGCGCTGATAGCGGACGGGTGACGACGCAGCAATCCGGCGTCATCGCCCACATCCGCTATCTGCCGGTGATGCTGCACTAGCATCGCGTCCCTTCCTCTCTTGACTTTCCTCCATTCCTTTTCCCCCTTTTTGTTCCCGATAGCGATTCTCGCCGCGCTATTGGGCGGATGTCGCGCGCCTGCGCCCACAGCGCCTCCTGCGACCACGCCCGCACCCGCGGCTTCGCCAACCCTCGCGATTGCGTCCGCCAATAACGCGTCGGCAACGCCAGACGCGCTGTCGCCGTCACCGTCGCCGCCGCCAGGCCCCACCATCACCCCAACCCCTACCATCACGCCCGAGCCCACGCCGGACGAGCCGGTGCAATTGGCCCAGGCCCGCCGCCTGCGTCAGAACGGCGATCATCCGGCGGCCATCGCCAGCTTCGACGCCTTTCTGGCCGCCTATCCCCACCATCCGCTGGCTGCGACGGCCCGGCTCGAGCTGGCCCAAACCTGGCTCGCGGCCGGACAACCGCAGCAGGCCATCCCCATCCTCGAATCCCTGGCCGCGGACGAGGCCGCTCTGGCCGGGCATCCCGAAATTCTTTACTGGCTGGGGCGGGTGTATCAGCCATTCGATCTGGACAAGGCCGCCCGCTACTATCTGCAATACGCCGACGCAAGCCCCCACCTCAGGGCCGACGCCGCGCTGGATGCGGCGGGCGCCTGGCTGGCCAATCAGGACCCGGACTCTGCGACTCGGGCCTATCAGCGGGCACTGGACGAGGCTTCCAACCTGGTGACAACGTTGCGGGCCCGGGAGGGGCTGGCCCAGGCCGCCATGATGGCCGGAAACGTAGCCGAGGCCATCGTCCAATATCAGCGCATCCTCGGAAAGGCGCAATCGCCCGCGTATCGGGCCGAGATTTTTTATCGCCTGGGGCAGGCGCAGGAAGCCGCGGGGCGACAGCAAGACGCCTGGGAGAGCTATCGGCAGGCGACGACCACCGCGCCCGATAGCTGGAGCGCCTATCAGGCCCTCATTCGCCTGGTGAATGCGGAGCAGGCGGTGGCCCCGCGCCTGCGGGCCAGGATCGACATCCACGCCGGAGCCTATCTCCCCGCCATCGCCGTCCTCGACCAGTTGCTGGCCGAGGAGCCCGACGACGCGGCGGCGCTGTGGGCGCTTCTGGCCCGGGCCTACGAAGGGCTGGAGAATTACGCAGCCGCGGCCGACGCCTGGCGGCAGGCCCTGGCAAATCCCGCAGACGACGCGGCCCGGGAGCAGGCCTGGTTGGGCCTGGGACGCAGTTTGTGGCGTCAGGGATTGCGGGAGCAGGCCCGCACCGCCTATCTGCAGGCGGCCGAGCAGGCCAGCGATCCCGACGTGGCGGCCACGGCCCTGTGGTGGGCCGCAGTGTTGGCCGGGCAGGATAACGCCAAATGGGAGCAGGCCGCCGATGACTTCATGCGCCTGGCTCGCAGCTTTCCCGATAGCGATTACGCAGGCCAGGCCGGTTTCCGGGCGGGGCTCATCCACTACCGCCTGGGTGATGACGAAACCGCCCGATCCTTGTGGACGGAACACGTTGCGTCCGGGGATGGCGCCTGGCAGGCGGCCGCGCATTTCTGGCTGGGCAAGCTGTTGCAGCGAGCGGGCCGAGAGGAGGAGGCGCTGGCGCATTGGCGGGAGACCGCCCGCCGCTGGGATGAAAACACATTCTACGGCGTCCGCTCCCGGCAGAAGTTGCAGGCCGCGGGCATCGCACTCACCGCAACGCCGCCACCGGCCCATGCGGATGATCTGCAAGCCGCCGCGGCCTGGACAGCCGATCTTGCGGGCGAGGACGCGTCCGCAGTGGATCGAACGCCCCCCGACTTCGCCCGCGTCGAGGAGCTACACCGCATCGGGAAGGATGGGCGGGGGCATCGAGAGCTTGAGGCGCTGCGAGGGCAATGGCAGGATGACCCTGTGAAGTTGTTGCAACTGGCCCTTTTCGCCCGAGACATCGGTTATTACGACGCTTCCATTCGGGCCGCACTGCGCCTGGTTGCGCTCTCCGGGCAGCCGTTGACCGCCGCGCCTCGTTATGTGCAAAAATTGGCTTATCCGCTGTATTATCGGGATATCATGTTGGATGCAGCCCGGACTTACCATCTGGATCCCGCCCTCTTCTACGCGCTCATCCGGCAGGAATCCCTGTTCTGGGCCCCCGCAACCAGCTTTGCTGGCGCCAGGGGATTGGCCCAGATCATGCCCGACACCGGCCAATCGGCAGCCGC
>JALXAF010000061.1 GCA_026992375.1 Anaerolineae bacterium | reverse complement strand
GCGCGATGGTTGGTGGGGCCGAAGATGGCGATCAGGGGCGTGCGCGCGGCTGCGGCCAGGTGCATGACGCCGCTATCCGCGCCGACGAAGGCGCGGGCGCGGCGCAGTACGCCCGCGAGTTCGCGAAAGCTGGTGCGTCCGCTGAGATCGATGAGGGGGCTGGTGGCGGCGGCCAGCACCGCGGGGATGTCGTCTTGGGGCGTGCCGACCAGTGCGGCGGGCAGGTTGTGGCGGCGATGCAGGGCCGCGGCCAGGGCGGCGAATTTGGGCGGATCCCAGCGGCGGGCCAGGGAGTAGCCGCCGGAGCCGGGGTGCAGGACGATGAAGGGGGTGTGGGCGAGGCCGGTTTGGGCGAGGAGGGCGTCGGCCCGGGCCTGTTCTTCCTGGTTGAGCGGCAGGTGCAGGCTGAGGTCGGTGGCGACGGCGTCGAGTTTGCGGGCCAGGGCCAGCCAGTATTCCACTTCGCGCATGGCTCCGAAGCCCTGGTCTTTGACGGGATGGGTGAGCCAGCGCCCGCGGCCGTTGTCGAGTCCCACCACGGTTTTGGCTCCGGCAGCGCTGATGAGGGCCCGCTGTTTGGCTCGTCCCAGGCGGGTGGTGAGGTGGTGGAAGTTGATGACGGTGTCGTAGCCCCGGGCCCGAAGCATGCGCATGTAGCGGGCCAGGGGCGCCCAGGCCGTGGGTTTGAGCGCGGTCAGGCCCTCGAATTGGGTTTTGGGAAAGAGCACGATTTCGTCCACCAGGCCCGAGTCTTCCAGGATCATGGCGGTGTGGGGGTTGACCAGGGCGTCGAGGCGGGCGCGGGGATAGGTGGAGCGCAGGGCACGCAGGGCCGGGGTGATGTTGAGCACGTCACCCAGGTCGGCGAGTTTGATGGCGAGGATACGTTGGGGCATGAGCGGGCGTGGGTTGGAGGATGGGGGCATTATACGCCCGCGGCCCGTGGTTGACAAGCGGGCTTTTGCGCCGGGTGGTGAACATGGGCGCTGCTGGTGGGGGTTCACGTATTGGTGCAAAGACGCCGAGACATGAAGAAGCCCGCCCGGTGATGAGGTCGCCGGGTTACAGAACAGCGCCGGATAAATCCGGCTAGCTCCGCAGGGGCGCTGTTTCTAGCCGGGAGGCTTCATCCCCCGGCACTGGCGGCGACCGCGAAGCGCCCACGGCCTATGACTGGATTATTTTGTCAATGTTCATTACACGGCCGGTGTCGAAGAGAAAAGGGGAAGTTATTTCTGGACGCGCACTTAGTAGTTGCAATTGCTGGTGGGAGATAAAGGCTTGGGGCAAGGGTTAGCCGCCAAGATAGGCTTTCTTGACCTCTGGATTGTTGAGAAGCTCTTCGCTGGGGCCTTGTAGCACGATTTTACCCGTTTCCAGCACATAGCCGCGGCTGGCGAATTTGAGAGCCAGGCGGGCGTTTTGCTCCACAAGCAGGATGGTGGTGCCCTCGCGGTTGATCTCCTCCAGCGCTTTGAACATGTCCAGCATCAGTAGGGGAGCCAGGCCCATGCTGGGTTCGTCCAGAATCATCACCTTGCGCGCGGTCATAAAAGCCCGCGCCACGGCCAGCATCTGCTGCTCGCCGCCGCTGAGGGTGCCCGCCTTTTGCGTGATGCGCTCCTGCAGTCGTGGGAATACGGTGAACATGTAATCGAGATCGCGCTGGATATGCTCCTTGTCCTTGCGGGCGAAGGTGGCCAACAGGAGATTCTCCCGCACTGTTAGATTTCCGAAGATGCGTCGTCCTTCGGGCACATGCGAGATGCCCAGCTCACTGACTACCTTTTCGGGAGGGACGTGCAGCAAGCTTTCGCCCCGGAAGAGAATATCCCCTTTCTGCACAAGAACCAGGCGGGAGATGGCCCGCAGCGTGGTGCTTTTGCCCGCGCCGTTGGCCCCGATGATGCAGATGATCTCGCCCTCGTCCACGTCGAAGGAAATGCCCTGCAGCGCTTTGATGTGGCCGTAGGAGACGTGCAAATTCTTGACCGAAAGTAACATCAGGTTTCCACCTCCTCACCCAGATAAGCTTCGATGACCTTGGGATTGTTCTGGATTTCCTCGGGCGCGCCCTCGGCGATGACTTCGCCAAACACCAGGGTTTGGATGCGTTCGCACAGTTCCATTACGAACTTCATGCGATGTTCGATGAGGAAGATGGCCAGGCCGAACTCGCTGTGCACCTGACGGATGATGTCCATCATTTCGGCCAACTCTTCGGGATTCATGCCAGCGGTGGGCTCATCCAGGAAGAGGATTTGCGGCTCCACCGCCAGGGCCCGGGCCATCTCCACTCGACGCTGCATTCCGTAGGGCAGATTCGTAACCCGTTCGTGAGCCACATTGTAGACGCCCAGCATATCCAGCAGGCTGCGGGCGATCTCCTCAGCTGCGGCCTCTTCGCGGCGACGTTTGCGAGTGTTGAAGAATGCGCCCACCAGCCCGTAGCTCAACTTGGAATACCGGGCCATTTTCACGTGCTCCAGCACCGACATGTGCCGCCACAGCCGCAGATTCTG
>JALXAF010000060.1 GCA_026992375.1 Anaerolineae bacterium | reverse complement strand
CCGCGGCCACCTTTCCGGCCCGGCAGAGCGACCGGATCTGTTCGATGCGCGCTGGAGGCTCAGAAGTCATGGTTGCACCTCTCCTGGCAAGTATGATAGCACGACGGGCCGGGCGTGTCCAGCAGGCGCGAACTCGTCGGGCGCCTCTTCTGACCGTTTGGTCGAAGCAGCCCCCACTATTATCGCTCAAACGCTCACATTGCACTGGCTCATGGCGCCTCCGTTTTGCGGACGTTTTGGTGGCATGAAGCGGGCATGCCTGATTTGCCATGATCAACAATTAGTGGCTTTAATCCATCTATTGGGTGTATAATTTTCTCGGCCAGATTGCTACTCCCGCTTTCGCTCGAAACCTGTAATCACAAGGGGTTCCGCGCCACGCTCAACGACGTTGGGGCCATGACGGAATTATCGATAGCGGACCGACCGCATCCTTGACCGTAAATCATCGCAATTCAATGCGGATATTTTCATCATGGAGCATCAAAGCAGAAGCTCACATGAACACACAGGTGATGATGTCCTGGTGCAACGCTGCCTGGCGGGCGATGCCGCAGCCTGGGCGGCGTTGGCCGATTTGGTGCGCGATCTGGTGACCAAGCGTTTGCAAGGGCGGGGGCAATGGCGGCAACAGGACATCGAGGATATGGTGCAGCAGATGAATTTGGCGCTGGTGGATGACGATTATCGTCTCTTGCGCTCCTACGACGCCAGCCGCGCCCGGTTGCGCACCTTTCTGTCGGGCGTGCTGATTCGGGAGGCGGGGCGCTACGCCCGCAAGCAGGGCCGAGAGATATTGCAGCCCGCTTCGCCTCAGCCTGCGGCGTCTGATATGGCGGAGGAGGTGGCGGCGCAGGTGGATGTGGAGGAGATGCTTCAATGGGCCGGATCCCCCACCGACGTTCTCATTCTGCGGCTCACGGCCTGGAAGTATCGTTCTCAGGAGATTGCGGACATTCTCACCCACAGCCTGGGCCGTCCCATCACCGCAGATAACGTGCGCCAGCTCCGGGCGCGGGCGAAGGAGCGGTTGAGATTGCGATTTGGGGACAAAATTTCCAAATTCCTCGATTAGCGCGTCACATTTTGGTGCGCTGAGGGTAGATAAGAAGAAAGAGGATGTAAACCATGAACCACACCGTACACCATCCACCTCGGCCCGACGCGACCTCTCATCCCACCGCCATCCAGCTTGCCGGTTTTCTGGAAGGCAGGCTGGAGCCTTGGGAGCAGGCCCGCGTCGTCCGTCATCTTGGAACCTGCCCCGATTGCGCCCGCACGGTGGGGGAGATGCACTGTTTGCTGGCTGCCAGCGACGCTCTGCCGCCCGCGCGCCTGCGCCATCCCATCGAGCGCTTTCTGGCCCCTCTCCGGCGGTTGGCTCCCTTGCCGGTGTGGGGGTGGCATGCAATTTGGATGGTGCTGATTTTCGTGGGCTGGTTCGCGCTGCTTGACCCCACCCAAATTTTCTGGCTTCGGAGTCCGGTTTACATGGGGCTCTCTTTCATATCGGTGATTATCGTTACGACCCACTTCCTGTCACTTCAACAAAAATTTCGGGACATGCCCCAGACGATGTGGGATGAAGGCGTTCCCGCCGAAGAGATCGACGTCTTTCAGGCCCGTTACATGGCCCCTCTCCTGGGGTATTTTCCCAACAGGGCCAGGGCCTTCTTCATCCAGGGAGGGTGGGTTTTCATCGGAATTTCCCTTGCCATCACCTTGTGGAATCATGTGCGATTCGCACACGCTCAGCCAGGAATGGGCGATAGCTGGGGCGGCGTGGTGATCGGCTTTTACAACGTGGTGGCCATGACGAGCGTGGAGTGGGCGTGGGGATGGGGCGGGCGCTATTTGGCGGGCCTGGCCCGGCTGCTCCGCGACCACCGCGCCCGCCTCTCGCCCGAACTGCTCGCCCGCGCCCGTATGCTGGGATTCGAATGGACGCTTGTCTCCAGCGTGAGCATGGCGTGGTACTTGCTGGCTGCCATCATCACGGGCCAGGCCCGGGAGCCAGGCCTGCCCATCCTGGCGATCATCGTTACTGCACTTCTTCTTTCCCTGTGGGGCGGTTATCTGACCCTTGAGACTCTCCTTTTTTCCCAGATCACCGTATGGCGCCAGAGACTTGCCGCCGGCGTCAGGATGGCGGTCTCGACAGCAGCCGTCATGGGCGTTATTGCTGCAACCTGGTTGCATAGGCCGATCTAATTTTCTTTACCTCAGTCTTTTCTTTTCTCTGGATGGCATATTGCAAGGAGGCAATGATGAAAACCAGATATCTCTTCATCACGATTGTTTTGTTTCTGATTTTGACGCTGGGCGCGGCCTGGGCTGTGCAGGCGCAGGGGGGACGTCCGCCCGGACCGCTGGCGCAACAACCCGCCGATCCTTTCACCCCGCCTTTCCTTCACGCCCGCGGCGCCTGGGACGCGACCAACGCGCCCGCTCACGGGGATGATCTCACCCTGGGCCGGCCGGGCCTGAGTTTTCGTTACGTGAAGACCTTTGGCGAGACCAGGAAAGGATACTTGGACGACACCAATCATTTTTACGAAGTGCATGGCTTGGGATTGAATGGCGACAATATCTGGTTGACCGATTCATGGGGAGACAGGGTGCTGGAATTCGATGCGAATGGCAATTTTATTCGGCAAATTGGAAAGGCTGGATTTCGCGATGCGACAGGAACATCACTGGATTATGTGAACGATGTCGCATCGGATAGTAGTGGCAATGTGTGGGTAGTTGATGCCGGTGCGAATCACGTCGTAAAGTATGATGCAACCGGAAAAAAGATTCAAGAACTGGGAAAAGCCTGGCAGGGTGGTAGTGACAATGAGCATTTCAATAACCCCATCAGTATTGCTTTTGATGGTCATGGCAATATCTACGTGAGTGATTCTGGCGTATGGGGTGATTGGGGCAATCACCGCGTCCAAATTTTCGATCCATCTGGAAACTATCTGGCAACTATTGGAGAAACCGGGCAGGCTGGAGATGACAACCAGCACCTACACCGGCCACGCGGCCTTGCTGTCGATAGGGATTTGTTGTATGTGGCGGATACTGCCAATCATCGTGTCCAGATTTTCGATATCAGCACACCCACTACTCCTACGTATGTTGCCACGTTGGGAGAAAGTGGCGTATCAGGTTCGGACAATGCCCACCTCAATTCCCCAGAAGGCGTAGGAGTTGATTCGAAATACATCTATGTGGCCGATAGTGACAATGATCGCGTGCAGGTCTTCGATAAAATTACGTATGTGTATGTAGCGACCATTGGCGCGGGGGAGTGGGGACAAGATAATACTCACTTCAATCATCCAACCGACGTAATCATCGATAGTCACGACCACATCTACGTGGCGGATGCTTACAATAAGCGTGTGCAGCAGTATGATCAGAATCGCGTTTATGTGCGAACATACGGCACGACCGGAGTTTCCTATGTCACGGATGGTTATCATTACTACTTCCCTAAAGGCGTGGCCGTGGCTCAGGATGGCAGCATTTACATCGTGGAGGAACGAGGACACCGGCTGGTCAAGCTGGATGCTTCTGGCGAACCGCAATGGACCGTTGGCGAGCCGGGCCAAGCTGGCTCTGACCATAGCCATTTCTTTGGCCCGGTGGATGTGGCAGTCGATCCGCAGGGCCGGGTGTATGTTGCCGAAAGTTGGGGCAATAACCGAGTGCAGGTTTTCGATAGTGACGGCCATTATGTTGGTACGGTCAATAAAGGATGGGGGACCGGTGATGGATACTTGCGACATCCAGATGGTCTTGGCATTGATCGAAATGGCACTGTCTATGTGGCGGATACAGCGAACCATCGAGTTGAGATTTTCGATGCACAATGGCATTTTATAGCCAGCATTGGCGAAACCAATGTACCCGGTTCTGATAATAACCACTTCAATGAGCCTGACGATGTGGCCGTCGATAGCCGCGGCTTTATCTATGTGGCGGATAAAGGCAATAACCGTGTCCAGGTTTTCGATCGCAACCGTCACTATGTTCGCACTATTGGGCTGACTGGCGGCAGCGGGAACGATTTTGCTCGATTCAATGGCCCCCACCGTCTGGCAGTGGATGAATTGGATCGTCTGTACGTGGCCGACAGTTGGAACAACCGCATTCAGGTTTTTGACTCGTCCGGTAATTACCTCACCACCATCGGAGGGCGATACGGCGATGGTTCAGGGCAGTTCATCAATCCCCATGGCGTTGCAGTGGACGTCTTCGGTGCCGTCTACGTAGCGGATGAAGATAACAATCGCATCCAGAAATTCGCCCTGGGCGTGCCCGGCTGGGCGCAGATGAACATCAACGGCTTCGGCGATCCCAAAGTGCATCTCACTTCTCTGAGTGTGTTCAACGATCGCCTTTATGCAGGAACCTACAAATTTGCCAGCCATGGCGCCCAAATCTGGCGTATGGATGCGCCGGGCCAGTGGGCGGGCGTGATGACCAATGGATTTGGCCAGGGATACAACGTGGGCATCGATGACATGGCCGTATTCAAGGGCAAGCTCTATGCGGGCGTGTGGAACAGCACGCCTTACCCGCCCTACACCGACACGGGCGGCGAGATCTGGCGCAGCAGCGATGGCGAGACCTGGGAGGAGACGATGAGCGGCGGCTTTGGTGACCGATACAATGGCGAAGTGATGACTCTGGCCCCGTTCGATGATTATCTCTACGCGGCTACCTGGAGCTACACCACCACCCACGGCGCCGAGATCTGGCGCTCGGCCACAGGCGATACCAATGACTGGACGCGCGTTGTGACCAATGGCTTTGGTAGTGCTGCCAATCAGACGGTATTGTCCCTGGTCTCGGTGGGTGATTATCTTTATGCCAGCACCTACAATTATGATGGTACTGCCGGTGTTACTCACGGTGGAGAAATATGGCGGACTGGAGATGGCGAGCATTGGCAAAAGGTGGTGTCGGGCGGCTTCGGTGACACCAACAACTACGCCATCCTTGGCATGTCCGTCTTCGATCAAAACCTCTATGCCGGTACATACTACTGGGACTTTCAGTCTCATCGTCCAGGCCGCGCCCAACTCTGGCGTTGTCCCCTTTCATCTGGCTGTGACGAGCAAAGCGACTGGGAGCAGGTCGTGGGCGATGGATTTGGAGACAGCGCCAACTATGCCATCGAGGGTGTAATTTCTCAAAATGGAATGATTTACGCCATTACCAGAAATCGTGAAACCGGCATAGAGGTGTGGCGCAGCGCTACCGGCGATGCTGGCGATTGGCAACAGATTGGGTTTGGCGGTTTCGGCGACGCCAATAACTACCAAACCTATTGGGGGCACGCCATCACGGCCTATCAAAACAATCTTTACGTCGGCACGATTAATGGTGGTAACGGCGGCGAGGTATGGGGCTATCTGCCAACCCATCTCTTCCTACCCGTTATGCTGCATTGAAGCCATCTCGTTTTGGGCCCGGGCCGCCGGGGTGGCGAGGGCCCGGCGGCCCGGCCCTTTTTCATCCATTTCCTCACGGAGGTCTTTCATCGTGTCCACCAACCGCATTCTTTTCAGCTTGTGCATTCTGATTATCGCCCTGGTATTGATTTTTGCCCTGGGAGGCGAGACGGACGTCGCCCGAGCCTGCCCACCACCCGCGGCCACCCCCACCGACGCATCGCCCCTGTTCACCAACTGGCTGCCTCTCACTTTGCTGCCCCACTGGTCGTACTCGGGCCAGCAAATCCCGTTCTGGCATCCCTACTCCCGAGCTCGCGAAGATGCCATGATGCGTATGGCGAATGAGTTCAACACGTCCAACGCCTGGCATGTGACCATCAATGCTCAATATCAGGGCCACTATGGAGAGATCTACCAAAAAATGTTGGCCGCTATTGCTTCGGGCGGATTGCCGGGCCTGGTGGTGGCCTATCAAAACCAGGCGGCCGCCTACCAGCTCTCCAACGCCCTGGTGGATATCAACACTTACGTCAACGATCCGGAGTGGGGCCTGAGCCAGGAAGCGTTGGACGATTATTTCCCCGCCATCCTGCAGGCGGATATCAGCCAGCAATTCGGGGGCATGAGGATGGGATTCCCCACGGGACGCTCCATCGAAGTGCTGTATTACAATGCCGACTGGCTGCAGGAGATGGGCTACGACGGGCCGCCCACCACCTGGGATCAATTTCGCGAGATGGCCTGCAAGGCGGTGCAACAGCCCTTCTCGGGCGGGCCTGCGGGCGAACCCTCTCTCGGCTATGAGATTTCCACCGACGCTTCCCGTTTCGCGTCTATGGTCTTCAGCCGTGGCGGCGATCTCATCAATGCCGACATGAGCGCCTACACTCTGAATACATCCCAGAGCCGCGCGGCCATGATTTTCATGCAGAAGCTCTATCAAGATGGCTGTGCAGGCATGATCACGGAAAAGTACGGGGACCAGACTGACTTTGGTCAGGGGAAGTTGCTTTTCACCATCGGCTCTTCGTCCGGCCTTCCCTATTACAAAATGGTCGTGGCTGGGGGCGCAGACTTCGCTTGGTCTGTGGCGGCGTTGCCCCACACCACGCCCGATCCCGTGGTGAACGTCTACGGCGCCAGCGTCAGCATGCCCAAGACCACGCCCGATGAGCAATTGGCCGCCTGGACCTTCCTCAAATGGTTTACACAGCCAGAACAGCAGGCTGCCTGGGCCAAAGCCACCAACTACTTCCCGGTGCGCCGGTCCGCGGCCCAAGCGATGAGCGATTACTTTGCCCAAAACCCCGCCTACGCTGCCGCCTTCTCCTTCCTTCCCTACGGCAAAAGTGAGCCCCCCGTGGCCTGCTATGACACTGTTCGAATGAAGATATCGACAGCATACAGCAGTATTCTGGACGGGACAGATGTCACAACCACCCTGGCCCAGCTCGAAACGGACGCCAACGCTACGCTATCGAATTGCCATCAGTAGCAGTTACAAATTCACTCATGGAAAGCTAAAAATGCTGAAAATTCGTCATGTTGCTTTTCTGTTCTTCGTTGCTTTGACCCTTACCGTTACTCGCAGTGCAATCGCCGCAAGAGGAAATGCTATCGACGCTACGGAAAGTTGTAATGATCCATTGGGTTGCGTTACAGTCGCACCTGGCGATCCGATTCGCATTGGCTATGCCCTGGCCGTTAGCGGCCCCCTCGAATCATTGGGCATCGACGCCCGCCGCGGCATTGAGATCGCTATCGATAAGAAGCACACCGTCATGGGGCGCTCAATCGAGTTGATTGGCGAAGATTCAGGATGTTCTTCAGAGAAAGGCCAGACAGCCGCCCAAAAACTTGCTGCTGACCTAACTATCAGCGCCGTGATTGGAACCTCCTGCTCGGGGGCGGCAATGTCTGCCGCACCGATTTTGAGCAATGCGGGTATGGTCATGATTTCTCCCTCCGCTACTTCCTCATCCCTGACAGATCCTGATATCCATTCTGCTGGTTTTCTGCGCACCTCGTACAATGAGAAAGTGCAGGGACAAGTGATGGCCAGATACGCCTATACCAGGTTAGATGTGCGCAAAGCTGCCACCATCCATGATGGCAGCGCCTACGCCGATAAATTACAGCAGGCGTTTGCCGATGTATTCACCGAGTTGGGCGGCGACATTGTGGCTCAGGAAACGGTGAGATGGGACGACACAGACATGCGCCCTACACTGACCAAAATTGCCGCGCATAAGCCAGACTTCCTGTACTACCCGGTCTTCGTCTCGGATGGTTCGCTCATCACTCGGCAGGCGAAAGAAGTGTCTGGCCTGGAAAACGCCATTCTGGCCGGAGCAGATGGGATGTTGATCCATAGCTTCCTTGAGGCGGCGGGCGATGCTGCTGAAGGCATGTATCTCACCAGCGTTGACCTTAATTGGAGTGGTAGCGAATATGATGCTCTGTTGGCGCGCTATCAAGAACTGTATGGAGAGCCTCCTATTTCAGCATTTCATGCTCAGGCCTATGATGCCGCCAACATGATCTTCGCGGCAATAGAGAAGATCGCAATCGTCGATGGCGGTGGCAATCTGGTCATTGGCCGCCAGGCCCTGCGGGACGCGCTGTTCGGCGCCCGCAACTACTTCGGGATTACCGGCGTCCTCAGTTGTGATGAATACGGTGATTGCGCTGATCCTGTTATTACGATGCAGCAGGTTACTGAAGGACAGTTCGAGGTCATCGATCATCTGCCTGTTTATCTGCGCACCCAAAAGATTTATCTGCCGCTGATCGGGCGTTGAACTCAAAGCAATAGGCCAAACCGGGCAGCCAGGCCAGGCGCATATTTTGCTCACTTCATGGCGAGTTCGCCGAGGGAATCTCCCGCCCCACCCTATCAGCTTTGCAGATAATCGGCAATTGCCGCTGCTGGCCCATCCCCCACGGTCTGACCACATGACGTCATCATCATCATCGTCATCATCGTCATCGTCATCGCAATCATCGTCGTCACCACAATCATCGTGATCATCGTCAGGCGTGGGCGTGAGTTCAGGGGTGGGCGTGGGGCGCGGCATGTAAGTGGC
>JALXAF010000059.1 GCA_026992375.1 Anaerolineae bacterium | reverse complement strand
AAATTCCGCCAGCTCCTGGGCAATGAGTTTGACTTCGGATGTTGCTTCAGGCGTGAAATCGGTCATGATAACGTTAAGATGGCCTGGACAGGCGCTTTTTCCACGTTCATCATAGCTATTCTATCATGTTCTGGCAATCTGTGAAGAAAGAGGCGGGACGGATGCGTCTGAGATCATCTGCAAAAAAAACGCGCTCCCCCATATCCTTTTCCCGTTTTTGAACGTTAAACCTAAAAAAGAACGTCTCTCTTTTCTAGCCCCTCTCTCGCACGCATTTACAGGTGATCAATGAATCTCAGAAAAAAGATGTTATTTCTGTCTGCTGTAGTTTTTCTTGTCGGTCTGGCGTTTGCATCTGTGTCGGCGCTGGCGAAACCCTCTCATCCCTCCTCGAAAAGCGACTCTGCCGAACAGATCATCCCTTCCGATCGGAGAATCAATTGGATGTCAGGCATGAACATTCCCCATTATTCGGTGGTCGCCAATGTGCGGGATTATGGCGCAGTTCCCAACGACGGCAGGGATGACCGCCAGGCCATCCAGGACGCGATTCACGCAGCGCAAGATTCTGGCGGCGGTGCGGTGTATTTGCCAGCGGGCAGATACGACATCAAAAGCCGCACTCACAATGACGGCGCGCTTTATCTACCATCCAACGTTGTGCTGCGCGGCGACGGGCATCGCTCGACTTACCTGAATTTCAATCTCGACGCTTACTCCGATGCGGTGGCGGGCATCAAGATACTGGCCTGGGATTACGGCGATTTTGTCAGCGCCACAGGCGGTTACAATCACGGCTCCACCTCGATAACTGTGGCCAATGCCTCTTCGTTCAAAGCAGGTGATTACGCCGAGATATTGGAAACCAATGATAGCACGATTGATGGCGCCTCATGGGCCAAAGACGCCGTGGGGGAGATGGTGAAGATCGTATCGATCAGCGGCAATCGTCTCACCATCGAGCAGCCGCTGCACTATACTTACGAGGCCCGGCGCAATCCCCGCATCCGTCGGGTGGGTATGATCGCTCGTTCGGGCGTGGAAAACCTCCATCTCAAGCGTTTGGATAAAGGCCCGGGCCAGATGATCTTGCTCTATAACGCTGCATTCGTCTGGATAAAGAACATCGAGAGCGAATATGTGCTCGAAAGCCATGTGCTGGGCATCAACACCTACCGTTGTGAGATTCGCGATAGCTATTTTCACGATTCCTGGGGCTACGGCAGCGGCGGCCAGGGCTATGGCGTGAATCTCGAAAAACACAGCACCAGTTGTCTGGTCGAGAACAACATCTTTCGCAATTTCCGCCATTCGGTTGTCGTGCAGGTGGGCGCTAGCGGAAACGTCTTTGGCTATAACTACTCCACCGACAAACACAGCTACTTCACCGACATCTCCGTGCATGGGCATTTCGCATCCTACAATTTGTTCGAGGGGAACATCATGCAGGAGGTGAATGATTCAGACGCCTGGGGGATGTCTGGGCCCGGCAACACCTTTCTTCGCAATTGCGTCCAGAAGGAGGGCATTCAGATCAAAAACAAATCTCACACGCAGAATATCGTGGGGAATGTGATGAGCTGGAATCCCAACATCATTCAAATCGATCCGGGCGTGCAAGACGTCCTCGTGCATGGCAACTATCAGGAGGAGATGGTGCAATGGGATCCAGGAATCTCAGACCACAACATCCCCAACAGTTATTATCTCGGAGGCAAACCCTCCTTTTTTGGCGGCATGTCGTGGCCATCCATCAACCCGCTGAGTCATCCCAACTCCAATGATTGTGTGAATCCGGCGCAGCAACGCTGGCTGCAACAGGCGACGCCCACGCCCACGCCGCCGCCCGGCACGCCTGTCCCCACCAACACGCCTGGCCCTACGCCCACCCCCACGGCGACTGTGACCCCCACGGCGCTCCCAACTGCGACGCCTGTGGGACAAATCCTGACGAACGCCCCCGTCCGCGCCGACGCCTACATCAGCGAATGGTATCCCGATACGAATTACGGCAGCGGCGTTTTGCGCGTTCGCAATGGAGACGTCGAGCAATCTCTCCTTCAATTCGATCTTACATCCTTGCCTGCGAATATCCAGATCGATGAAGCGAAGCTTCGACTTTGGGTCAGCGGTCGCAGCAATGCAAATCTGTTGTCCGGGAATGTTTATGTGTTGCGGCGAGCCTGGAATGAGTATCAGGCCACCCACAAGCAGGCTGCCGCGGGCGTCGCCTGGCAGAGCCCGGGCGCTCACGGCGAGGCAGACCGCAACCCGAATCTCATCGCCTCGCAGCGTCTGCCCGCCAGCGGGCCCGTGACCTGGGATGTTACGGATGTCGTTCGAGGCTGGTATGGGACTCCATCGAGCAATCATGGGCTCATTCTGGGCGCGACGATCGTAAATGGCAACGTGGAATATAGTTTTGTCGGGCGCGAAGGCGAGGCGGATGAGCGCCCGGTGCTGCTGGTGCGTTACCGCCAGAGCGCCGTTACGGCCACGCCGCCCACCCCCATTCCCTCTCCCACATTTACTCC
>JALXAF010000058.1 GCA_026992375.1 Anaerolineae bacterium | reverse complement strand
CAGCAGCAGCAAGGTGTCCAGCGTTATGCCAACGGTCAAGTTGAATACGACAGTCGAACGCTCTCTGACCCTGGTCTGCACGTCGCCGTCTTGTCTCTGTTTTTGAGCGATGGCGTGGGAAAAATCTATTTTCGTCCCTGGTGCGTCTGACGATGGGTGCAAAAGCGACATGGGCGCGCCATCCGGACACAGGACGCGACAGCCTTTTATTCTAGCTGTAATACGTGAAAATAGCAAGAATGAGAGGCCGTCAAATGACCATAAGCACACCACACGTCCCGGACTGTCGTATCCACATTCTCCGCGACGAATTCCACGGGCGGATAATGTAAATTATAAGCCAAAGTGCATAACAGTCTCCAGCTCCCCGGCGCAAAGCAACGATTATTTTCCCCATCCCACCCAAAGTAGGATAAAATAACATCCAACATTATCTCAAAATCCAGAACTTCCACTCATTATGTCATCCCACTTAATCTGAGGCATATTTATGAAACTGAGTCATCTTTTTGGCGAAACTCTGCGCGAGGCCCCGGCCGATGCAGAATTCACCAGCCATCAACTTTTGGTGCGAGCGGGCTACATCCGCCAGTTGGGCGCGGGCATCTTCAGCTATCTGCCGTTGGCCCGCCGCGTGATGGACAAAATCGAGAACATCATGCGGGAAGAGATGAACGCCATCGGCGGCCAGGAAATGACCATGCCCGTGGTGCATCCCGCAGAAATCTGGCAGGAGACGGGCCGTTGGTATCAGATCGGCTCGGAGATGGGGCGGATGAAGGACAGCACCGGCCGCGACATGGTGCTGGCCATGACCCACGAGGAGGTGGTCACCTCCCTGGTGCGAGACATCATTCACTCCTATCGTCAGCTCCCCGCGCTCATCTACCACATCCAGACCAAATGGCGGGATGAGCCCCGTTCTCGCGGCGGGCTGATCCGGGTGCGCGAGTTCACCATGAAGGATAGTTACAGCCTGGACACGGATTGGGAGGGGCTGGACAAGCAGTATTGGGCGCATTATCACGCCTATTTCAACATCTTCAATCGCTGTGGTCTGCCCACCATTGCAGTGGAATCGGATGTGGGCATGATGGGGGGCAAGCAAGCGCATGAGTTCATGTATCTCACGCCCATCGGCGAGGATACGCTGGTGCTGTGCGACGCCTGCGGATACACCTCCAACCGCCAGGTGGCCACGTTCCAAAAGCCCGAACCGGATCCCGAGGAGCCGAAGCCGCTGGAAAAAGTGGCTACGCCCGGAACCAAAACCATCGAGGACCTGGCCAATTTCCTAAACATCCCCCAGAGCAAAACGGCCAAAGCAGTGTTCATGGTGGCCACCATCACCGAGGGGCAGGAGGATGTGGAAAAATTCGTCTTCGCGGTGGTGCGGGGCGATATGGAGTTGAACGAGACCAAGCTGACCAATGCGATCAAGGCCAAGGAGCTTCGCCCGGCCCACGAGGAGGAGATCAAGGCTATCGGCGCTGAGGCGGGCTATGGCTCGCCCATCGGCATTCATCGCGAGGACGTCATCCTGGTGGTGGATGATTTGGCGGCGAAGTCGTCGAACCTGGTGGCGGGAGCCAATGAGGAGGGCTATCACTTCCTCAACGTGAATTATGGCCGGGATTACGAGGCCGACATCGTGGCCGACATCGTGGCCGCGGCCGATGGCTACGCCTGCCCCAAATGCGGAGCGCCGCTGCGCACTGTGCGCGGGGTGGAGGTTGGCAATATCTTCAAGCTGGGAACCCGTTATAGCGCGGCCATGGGCGCGCTCTTCCAGGACAAGGATGGCACGCGCAAGCCGGTGATCATGGGCTCTTATGGCATTGGCGTGGGCCGCCTGATGGCCAGCGTGGTGGAGGAGCACAACGACAAATACGGCATCATCTGGCCCATCAGCATCGCGCCGTATCAGGTGCACATGGTGGCTCTGCGCGGCGGGTTCGAGGCGGCCGAGCAGCTTTATCAGGAGCTGCTAGACGCGGGCGTGGAGGTGTTGTATGATGATCGCACCGGGCCCAGTCCGGGCGAGAAGTTCAACGACGCAGATCTCATCGGCGTCCCCTTGCGCCTGACTGTGGGCGGGCGTTCGCTGAAGAAGGGGGGTGCGGAGCTGAAACGACGAGACGCAAAAAACATCGCGCTCGTTCCTCTGGATGAGGCTGTGGCCCGGGTGCAGGATGAGATCCGGGCGATGGAAGCCGAATTGGCGGCCAAAGCCGCCTCGGCCAAATGATAAAAACCTGCACACGAGTTCGCAAAGCCAACGGTAAGTGAGCCTGCAATGGACGTCAAACGTCATGCGTCATACTCTAACGTTTTACGCATGACGTTTGACGGAATCTGCTTCCCGCGTTATCCTGACCGCGAGAGATTTTCATCGGCGCCGGCGGGAGCCTCGCCCGTGTCGCCTGCTATGAAAATAAAGTAATCAGTGATCAGTTATCAGTAATCAGTGGAATTCTGCGAAGCATCTGCGAAAATCTGCGTTCTCATTTTCATCGGTATCGGCGCGGGCGTGCCC
>JALXAF010000057.1 GCA_026992375.1 Anaerolineae bacterium | reverse complement strand
TCCCCCGATACTCGCTGCGCTCGTGTTCGGGGGAGGGAGACGCCCATCTGCTGCACATATTGGTAAAACGAAGGGTTCCCCCCTGCAAGGCGTCAGCCGAAGCGGGGGGAGGCCGGGAGGGGGGCTTGTTGCCGAACCAAATTTGAAATTGCTGAAGGAGGAGATTCTTCGCTTCGCTCAGAATGACACACATGAGCGCGACGCTCCTCTCAACTCGTTTTGGATACACCAAAAAGAAAAGCCCCCCGGCGTTCAACCGAAGGGCTCGAGATGTTCGAAGCGTGCAATGGCTCAGTGCAAAAATCCCAGCGGGTTGCGCTGAACATTGCGATAACGGATCTCGAAGTGGAGATGCGGGCCAGTGCTATGCCCGGTGCTGCCCACCGAGCCGATGCGCACGCCCTGAGCCACCGAATCTCCCACGCGGACGAAGATGGCGCTGAGATGGGCGTAGTAAGTGCGATAGCCGTTGCCATGATCGATGATGATTAGATTACCATAGCCGGTGCGATCCCAGCCGGCAAAAACCACATAGCCAGAATCGGAGGCCACCACAGGAGAGCCCAGCCAGGCGCCGATGTCAATCGCCCGATGACCGCTCCAGAAGCCCTGGGTGATGTAGCCGCTGACCGGCCAGACGAAAGAGCCGCTCCCCTTCTTTGCATTCTTGGGAATTGGGCCACGATAAACGCTGACCACGCGGGGCGTATAAGGCTTTTCGCCGCCCGGAACAATAAGGTGCGCGCCGGGCGTCAGCTCCGCATCCGCGCTATCCAGATGATTCCATTCGAAATTGACGATGTCCTCGATCTTGACCTTGTATTTCTTGGCGATCTTGGCCAGCGTGTCGCCCTTCTTGATCTTGTGATAAACGCCATCCACCGGCAGGATGACGAGCTTATCTCCGATGCGCAGCATATCGGGATTTTGCTCCAGCGTGGGATTCGACCACATAATGGTCTCCGGCTTGATGTTGAATTTCTCAGCGATGCCGAAAACCGTATCCCCGGGCTGCACTTCGTAGGTAAGGATGTCGGTGCGCGGGCGATGGGGAATGGTGGTGAAAGGCGCCGCCGATCGCACCAACGGCCCGCCCGATTTCACCGACGACCCACCGTAAGCGGTCACGCTCACCACGGCTTCGGGCGTGGGCGTGAGAGGAGCCGCGTCGGGCAAGACGATGGCGTTGGACATCCGCCATTCCGGTGGCTGAAGCTGCGTCAGCGCCAAAACGCCGATGATGACGAGAACGAGGGCGATATGAGAAGCCAGACGCAGCGGCGACATGGCCTTGAGATCGAAGTCGGCGAACACGACCTGAAGTCGAGACGCCGCATGATAGAAACGCGCCAATAATGACGCCTCGGCGTCATGGTCGGCGGAAAGATTGTCTTTTTGCATAATATGTTTGCGAGGACTTGCGCGAGAGGATGCGAGAAATGGGTGAGAATTCCTCAAGATCAGACAAGTGACGCCCGGCGATTATAGCACGATCCGACATTTGCGCCCAAATAAGATGAATGTTTTTTCATTCAATCGCGTCAGAGAGGGATGCGGAAGCGGGATTATCGGGCACGCGGGGCAGAAAAATCGTGAAAGTCGCCCCTTTACCCGGCTCGCTTTCCACCTCGATATAACCGCCGTGCATCTCGATCACGCGCTGGGCGATGGCCAAGCCCAGGCCGAAACTCTGTGTCTGAGTGGTGTAAAGAGGCTCGAAGATGCGCTGCAAGTCCTCGGGCGGGATGCCTGGACCTGAATCACTGATGGAAACGGCCACGCCCGCGGGCTGAGGTGTCAACTTGATGGCAATCTCCCCGCCATCCTTTACGGCTTGGAAGGCGTTGTGAAGCAAATGATGAATGACAAGCCGTATCTTGTCGGTATCCGCCTGGATGGGCGGGAAAACGGGCGGCTGCTGGATGGAGAGTTTGACGTTTTCGGGGATGCGGGTGCGGGCCAGCTCCTGCGCCAGGATGTCATCCAGATTGACCGGCTTGATGTGCAGAGCGGTAAGGCCCGCGTATTCTTTGAGTCCCTCTGTCATCCGAAGCGCCGTCTGCACCTGGCCGTGAAGCTGCCGGATATTTTTGGGGTTTTGCAGAATCTGATCGGGGTTTTGCAAAATCCCTTCGATCTCCTCCAGGGGCTCGCGTAGCGATTTGCTCAATTGCTCCGCAATTTGCCCCACCGTGCTCAGACGCTCGATGCGCCGGGTCTGATTCTGTACCTGATAGAGCAGATTGCGATTTTGCTCCAGCTCTTGCAGGGAGTAGAGCAATTGGGCCCGAGTTTGCAAAAGGGATTCCTCGGTCTGATAGAGATAAACCACTAATGATTCGATAAGCGCGTTGACGATGAGCAGCACTACGGCAAGGGCCGCGGTCAGCGTCAACAGAAGCTCCCGCGGGAGCGCCAATGGCAGATAAATGCGGCCTGCGGCGATGAGGCCCAGATAGATGCCGAAGATAGCAAGGATGCTGAGGGTGACGAGGCCGTTGAAGCCTGCCCGGGTGACGATAAGTCCTCCGGCGATG